>JAHZFC010000112.1 GCA_019421525.1 Clostridiales bacterium | reverse complement strand
TTTGCCAAGCGCTAAGCCGTCGTGAGCAGCCCGGATGGACCGCAGCGAGGGCGAGAAACCAAGGACAGCATTGCTGTCCTGTTTCAAGCCTAAGACGGAGGGAAGCCGGGCGTTGCGAACAGGCGCAGCGTGACGGCTGGCGCATACAAAAGAAATGGTTTTTGGAAACTACGTCTCAAGGGCCACAGCCTTTGGATAAAGCCCTCAAGGACGCAGTCCTTGAAACAGGCCCAGGGGTCTGGACAAACCACCCCAAACACGCTACAATAAGCTTGCCCTGCGGGGCCTACTTTGAACTCAAGGGAGGACCGCCATGAAAGTCCTGTACCTTCTCAACCACGCCGGGAAAGCCGGCACGGAACGCTATGTGGAGACGCTGGTCCGCGCCCTGTCCGCCGACGGGCGGGTGGAGCCCTATTTCGCCTACAACGAGCCCGGCCTGCTGGTGGAGCGGATGCAGGCCATGTCCGTCCCCTGCCGCCAGATCGAGATGCGCAGCCCCTATGACCTCCAGGCCGCCAAGGCCCTGGCGGCGCTGTGCCGGGAGTGGGGCATCGACCTGGTCCACACCCACTATTTGCGGGAAAACTATATCGCCATGCTGGCCAAGGGCCGCAACAAAGCCATCCGCTCGGTGTACACCAACCACTTCGTGCTGGCCAATTCCTCTCTCAACCGGATATCCAACCGGCTGATGGACCGCCGACAGGACCGGATGATCGCCGTGTGCAACCTGGGCCGGGAGCAGCTGGTCAAAAACGGCTGGAGCCGGGACAAGATCTCCGTCATCTTCAACGGCGTGGACCTGGATGCCTGGGCCGGGGACCGGAGAGAGTCCACCCTCCGCCGGGAGCTGGGCATCCCGGAGGACCGCTTCGTGATGCTGTGCGCCTCCCGGTTCGCCCACGACAAGGGCCACGCCTATCTGATGCGCTCTCTGAAGCGGCTGACCGAGCTCTCCAACGTCCCCTTCACCATGGTGCTGGGGGGCGACGGCGAGCTGCTGGAGCCCACCCGCGCCCTGGCCAAAGAGCTGGGCCTTACGGACGAGCAGGTGAAGTTCATCGGCTTCCGAAAAGACATGAAAAACCTCTATAAGGCGGCTGACCTGTATATCAACTCCTCCCAGCACGAGGCCCTGTCCTTCCTCATCGTGGAGGCCATGGCCGCTGGCCTGCCCGCCGTCATCACCGACATGGGGGGCAACAGCGACATCATCAAGACTGAGGCCGACGGCGGCCTGCTGGTGACCTATGACGACCCGGGCTCCATGGCCGGGGCCATGAAGCGCTTCCTGGAGGGCCCGGACCTGCTGGCCCGGTGCCGGGAAAACGCCCTGCGCACGGTGGCGGACAAGTTCGAGATCCACAAGATGTGCGCGGCCACCTTTGAAGAATATCAAAAAGCCTGCCAATGAAAGGGACGCTCCTATGACGACCGCATTTCAAACTAGTTTCCTCTGCCGCATCCTGCTTGCCTTTGCCGCCCTGTGGCGGCAGAGCGGCATCTGCGCCCTGCTCTGCCGCCTGGACCACGCCTTCCCCCGCTGGCTGTCGGGCAGCGTGGTGTTCCGCTTCTTCGCCCGGGACGGGGCGGCCACCCGGGCCTGGCCGGGCAGCGTCACCTCCGCGGCCATGGGTGGGCTCTTCAACCTGCCCACCGCCCTGGCCCGCTGGATCTACCGCCCCTGCCGCAAGGTGCTGGAGGGCAGCTTCTTCTGGCGGCTCCTTGCCCTGCTGGGGCAGAGCACCGCGCTGCTCACCGGGCTGTTCCTGCTGGTGCTGCTGTCCGTCCCCCACGACTACTGGAACAACGCCTACGGCTTCCTGGGGGCGCTGGTGCTGGCCGCGCTGTTCGTGCTGGCCTCCGCCCGGGGCCAGCTCCAGGTGGAGCTGACGCGGCTGGGCCCCTGGTTCACCTTCTTCCTGCTGTCCATCGGGGCGGCTCTGTTCACCTCCTACTCCACCTCCCTGTCCCTGCGCTTCTTCCTGTTCTATGTGGGTGCCTTCCTGCTGACCCTGCTCATCGTCAGCTCCGTCAGCCGGACCGACCAGCTCGTGGCACTGCTCACCGCCGTCACCTTCGGCCTGCTCATCTGCGGCGTCTACGGCTGCTATCAGGCCTACACCGGGGTGGAGGTGGTGGCCTCCCAGCAGGACATGCTGGTCAACTACGGCATGCCCGGCCGCATCTACTCCTTCTTCGACAACCCCAACAACTTCGCCGAGATCCTGGTCATGCTCCTGCCCCTGGTCTTTGCCCTGCTCATCGTGAGCAGGAACTGGCGGGTCAAGGTGCTGGCCCTGGCCGCCCTGGTGGTGGGCGTGGTGTCCCTGGGGGCCACCCTCTCCCGCTCCAGCTGGATCGGCCTCGCGGTGGCCGCGGTGGTCTTTTTGGCCCTGATCAACTGGAAGGTGCTCCCCCTGTTCCTGCTGGTGGGCTTCTTCTGCCTGCCCCTTCTGCCGGACACCATCTATAACCGCATCCTCACCATTGGGGACAGCCGGGACACATCCACCAACTACCGCTTCCAGATCTACAACGCCTCCTTCACCATGATGAAGGACTACTGGTTCCGGGGCACCGGTCTGGGGTCGGACGCCATGGTGGCCGTCTTTGAGCAGTACCCCCCCATGCGGGACGGCAACTTCCCCGTCCACACCCACAACAACTACCTCCAGATGTGGGGCGAGCTGGGCTTGTTCGGCGGCATCTTCCACCTGGGCACCGTGTTCGGCCAGCTCAAGCAGGGCGTCAAAGCCTACTGCGCCCCTCCGGCTGACCGGGCCCTGCGCGTCATCCTGGCCGCCGCCATCGGGGCCTTCTGCGGCATCCTGGTCATCGGCCTTGCCGAGTACACCTGGTACTATCCCCGGAACCTGTTCATCTTCTGGTCCCTGTTCGGCATCATCGCCGCCTGTGTCAAGCTGTCCGGCAGGCCGGAACAGCTCGACACCCACTGATCTGCCCCAAAGATAAGCGGGAAGGAGCCCTGGCTGTGAGCTCACAGCCAGGGCTCCTTCCTGCTTTCCCGGATCGGGAGAGGGGCCCCTCTGGGGGATCCGGAGCAGGCGGGGACGCCTTTTGCACGCAACACTTTTCGGGTCTGGAACACGGGGAAACGGCAGCGGGACACCACAGGTACAAAAAGAGAGGGGACCGGCTTTCCGGTCCCCTCTCAAACTGTTTCCCGATCCGGGCCCGAGCTTACTTGAAGTAGCGCTCCAGCAGGCCCTTCAGGGCGCGGCCGTGGCGGGCCTCGTCGCGGGCCATCTCGTGGACGGTGTCATGGATGGCGTCCAGACCGTTCTTCTTGGCGCAGGCGGCCAGGTCCACCTTGCCCTGGGTGGCGCCGAACTCGCAGTCCACACGCCAGGCCAGGTTGGCCTTGGTGTCCGCCTTCATGTTGGGCTCCAGCTCCTCGCCCAGCAACTCGGCGAACTTGGCGGCGTGCTCGGCCTCCTCATAGGCGGCCTTCTCCCAGTACAGGCCGATCTCGGGATAGCCCTCGCGGTGGGCGATGCGGGCCATGCACAGGTACATGCCCACCTCGGAGCACTCGCCGGTGAAGTTGGCCTTGAGCTGCTCCAGGATGTAGGCCTTGTCCTCGGCGCTGATGTCGGCGTTGTCCTTCACGGTCTTGGCGTAGATGCCGTACTCGTGCTCAGCGGCCAGCTTCATGTCGCCGGACTGCTCGATGAACTTGGAGCCGGGCACATGGCACACGGGGCACTCAGCGGGGGGAGTATCTCCCTCGTGGACGTAACCGCAGACAGGGCAAACCCATTTTTTCATGATCAGATCTTCCTTCCATAAAAATTTCTTTTGTTCAGACAGCTTCGAGCTGGGCACAGTCCTTACAGACGCCATAGATGTGCAGCTCATAGGACTGTTCCACGAACCCATATTCCTCGCCAAGGGGCGCGATGGTCTCCTCCGACACGCAGTTGGGAAGATCCTGCACCGCGCCGCATTGGTTGCAGACAAAATGTGAATGGGGAGAGATGCGGGCATCGAACCGCTCCTGCCCGTCCACCACGCCCACCGATTTGATGAGCCCCTCCTCTGACAGCTGTTTGAGGTTGCGGTAGACGGTACCCAGGCTCACATCCGGGAACTGCTCCCGCATGCGCTGGTATACCCAGTCCGCAGAGGGGTGGCATGTGGTGGAGCGCATCAGGTCCAGTATAGCGTCCCGTTTCCGGCTGCGCCTGACGATGGGCATAGGTCTACCTCCAAACAATAATCAGTATCACTATTGTTAGTATACAACAAGAGATCCCATTTGTAAAGAGGAGATCAAAAAAATTTTTTTGAGACTCTCCAGGCAGAGACATACCAGGGGGCGGGACCTGCTGATGCCGGCCCCGCCCCCTGGTATGTTATGAGGAGCATGAAACTTGAACAAGGATATGATACCTCATGCATCTGAAATTACCCTGAAATTTTCAGAAAAAACTTTTCTTTTTTTCGATTTTCCTCTATGCTATAGGGGAAAAGACGGACATGGTCCGCTTTGGGAGGTCTGCCCATGCTGAAACAGCTGCGGAGAAAATTCGTTTTGATCAATATGCTCCTGGTATCCCTGGTGCTGCTGGTGGTGCTGTCGATCCAACTCTTCAGCGCCTGGCAGCAGGTGACGGCGGAGAGCGGGGACGCCCTGCGCCGGGCGGTGCTGTGGGGAGAGAACGGGCCGGACCGGTGGCAGATCGGCAGCGGGCTCATCGGCGGGGACAGTCAGCCTATCGTGCCGGTGTTCTGCGTCATCTTCAACTGGGACGGCACGGTGAGCATGGTGCTGGACGACTATGTGGAGATCACGGAGGAGACGCTGGCTCAGGCGGTGACCGCCGCCCTGGACAGCGACACCGACCAGGGGGTGCTGAGGGACCTGGATCTGCGGTATCTGCGGGCGGTCACGGGAGGGAAACTGCGCATCGCCTTTGCGGACATGGGGTGGGAACGGACAAACCTGAACCACCAGCTGCTCACCTCCCTTCTGGTGCTGGCCGCCGCCCTGGTGTGCTTTTTCCTCATCAGCCTGTTTTTGGCCCGGTGGGCGGTGCGGCCTATCGAAAAGAGCTGGCAGCAGCAGCGGCAGTTCGTGGCGGACGCCTCCCACGAGCTGAAAACGCCCCTGACCGTCCTGCTGGCAGACGCGGATATCCTGCTGTCCCACCCGGACCAGACCATCGAGAGCCAGCGCAAGTGGGTGGAGTATATCCAGGATGAAGCCCGGCGGATGAAAGGGCTGGTGGAGGACCTGCTGTTCCTGGCCCGGAGCGACAGCGCCGCGGCCAAGGACCAGGTGCGGCAGCCGGTGGTGCTGTCCGACCTGTGCTGGAACTGCATGCTGTCCTTTGAGCCGGTGGCCTTCGAGCGGGGGGCCCAGCTCAACGGGGATATCGACCCGGAGATCCGGGTACTGGGGGACGAGGGGCAGCTGCACCGTCTGGTCGCCATTTTGCTGGACAACGCCTGCAAATACTGCGGGCCGGAGGGAGTGGTGGACCTGTCCCTGAAGCGGGGCGGAGACCGGGCGGTGCTCACCGTACGCAACACCGGCGACCCCATCCCGCCCGAGGCGCTGCCCCACCTGTTCGAGCGGTTCTACCGGTTGGACTCCGCCCGGGCCAGGGAGACCGGAGGATACGGACTGGGGCTGGCCATCGCCTCGTCGGTGGCGGAGCGCCACAAGGGGAAGATATCGGTGACCAGCACCGCGGCAGAGGGGACCGTCTTTACCGTCTCCCTGCCGGCAGAACACGACTAGAGATAGGAGAAACAGGATGGATCGACAACTCATCGCGTTTTTGGACCGCTTTGGCGTGCCCCGGCGCTATCCCGCCGGGTCCATGATCTTCCGCCAGGGGGAGACGGAGGACTGCCTGTACTTTGTCCGGGAGGGGATGGCCCTGGTGTCAGTGGTCACCCCGGAGGGCAGGGAGCGCAACGTGCTGATCTCCTGGCCGGAGCATTTTTCCGGCCTGGCCACCTTCTTTGAGGGCAACCCTCACCGCTCCTCCGCCGTGGCGTTGGTGGACTGCCTGGTGGTGGTCATCCACCGGGACGCCTTCACCCGGTGCTGCGCGGAGTACCCGGAGGTCTGGGGGCTCATCGCCCACGAGCTGGCCTGCGAGGTGGGCCTGCTCCTCCAGCAGACGGTGGACAGCTCCCTGCTGTCCGCCGAGGAGCGGGTGGCCCGGTTCTTCGTCCGCCGGTATGCCGAGGGGCACTGCCAGGCCACGGAGGAGGGGCTGGTCATGGAGTTCACCCAGACGGTGATCGCCCGGGTGCTGGGCCTGTCCCGGTGGGCGGTGAACCAGGCGGTGAACAACATGAAGGCCAGGGGCTGGCTCACCACCCGGTACGGCAAGATCATCATCCTGGACATGGAAGCGCTGTTAAATTTCAGCGCGGACGAGCCGAAATGTTAGCTGGCCAACAGTGTTTTCCGGGCGTTGTCACATTTAGCCGAGGAAATGGATATCTCCCCCCCGAGCTTTGGCAGCCTGCGGGGGATAGTTTGCTGGCTGGCCAACGATCTGGCGAAAAAAAGACCGCTATACTGAACGTAGAATTTCAGTATGGAGGGTCCGAACATGACCAATCAAAGCAATGTTGTGGAAAAGCCCGTCTGCTCCCGGTGCTGGCAGCTGGCGGAAAATCTCAATGGCCGCATCTCCCGCAGCGTGGATATGGTGGACGACAGCCGGGAGCTGGCCGACGAGCTGGAGGTCCGGGGCGTCAGCGTGCGGCTGGTGGCTGATTACGACGACCTCCAGCAGCCCAACAGCTCCTACGCGGAGCTGGACCGGGCCAAGCTCAAGGCCCTGCTGGAGCAGTGCTCCACCCAGCTGATCCTGGTGGTGGCCGAGCCCGAGGGCACCGTGGAGGACCGGAAGCTGGGCGTCACCGTGTGCAACCAGAAGCGCCGGAGCATCCTGGCCACCCTGGACAGCCTCAATGTCAGCTATTCCTACAAGACGATCCTCAGCGGCGCGCTGGGCTGCTTCGTGGTGGAAGGGCTGGCGAAGCGCTGACCCATGAGAGCGATCATCGACTTCCACACCCACCTGTTCCCGGAGAAGATGGCCGCCCGGGCAGTGGCCGGGATGTATGAGTACTGTAAGATCCCCTACCGGACCGAGGGGGATCTGGTCCATCTGGGCCATGCCATGGCCCGGGAGGGCGTGGCCCTCAGCGTGAACATGCCGGTGTGCACCAACCCGGCGAAGGTCCGCTCCTGCAACGAATTTGCCGCCAGGATCGCCGCCACGGCCCACTTTGCCTCCTTTGGGTGCCTGCACCCGGAGATGAAGGGCTGGCGGGA
>JAHZFC010000111.1 GCA_019421525.1 Clostridiales bacterium | reverse complement strand
CCATCAGCGCCGCGATGCCCTGGCCGTTGGGGGGGATCTCACACACCCGGTAGCCCCGGTAGTCCACCCAGATGGGCTCCACCCACCGGGCCTGGTAGGCCGCCAGGTCCTCATACCGGAGGTAGCCGCCGAACTTCCGGCTGTCCGCGTCGATCTGCCGGGCGATGTCCCCGGTGTAGAAGGCGGCGGCGTCGGTCGCTCCGATGGCCTCCAGGGTGTCGGCGTGGTGGGGCAGCCGGATCAGGTCGCCGGCCTCATAGGGGCGGCCCTCCGGGGCGAAGGTGGCGTACCACTCGTCAAAGGCGGGCCCGGTGCAGGTCTGCTTGTATTTGGTGAAGGCCCGCGTCCACATGTCCGCCAGGTTGGGGGAGCAGGGGTAGCCCTCCCGGGCATAGGCCACCGCCGGGGCAAGGGCCTGGCTGAGGGGCAGGCGGCCGAATTTTGTGGACAGCTCCGCCCAGGCCATGGGCGCGCCGGGGACGGTGACCGGGGTCCAGCCGTAGACGGGCATCTTGCCCCCCTCGTCCTTCCCGTCGGCTAAGACCCGGTCGATGGAGGCGGCCATGGGGGCCGGGCCGCTGGAGTTCAGGCCGTACAGCCTCCCCTCCCTGGCCGACCACACCAGGGCGAAGGCGTCCGAGCCGATGCCGTTGGCGGTGGGCTCCACCACGGTGAGGGCCGCGGCGGCGGCCACGGCGGCGTCCATGGCGTTGCCCCCCCGCCGCAGGGCGTCCAGCCCGGCGGCGGCGGCCTGGGGGCTGGAGCAGTTCACCATCCCCCCCCGGGCGTAGATGGGGTAGCGCTGGGAGGGATAGCGCTGATAGGTGGGGTCAAAAGGGGTGTACATGGGGAAGAGCGCCTCCTTAAGTTTTGTTGTCGTACAGGTGGCAGGCCACGAAGTGGCCCGGGGCCTTTTCCACCACCGGCGGCTTCTCCTGGGCACAGATGTCCATGCACTTGGCGCAGCGGGTGTGGAAGGGGCAGCCCTTGGGGGGATCCATGGCGCTGGGCACGTCGCCCTCCAGCACGGACTCGGTGGAGTGCTCCTGGCCGATCTTCAGCCGGGGCACGGCGGCCAGCAGGGACTCGGTGTAGGGGTGGAGGGGGTGGTGGAACAGCTCCTTGCTGTCCGCCAGCTCGCAGACATTGCCCAGATACATCACCAGGATGCGGTCGCAGAAGTGCTTGACCACGCCCAGGTCGTGGGTGATGAAGAAGTAGGTCAGGTGCTTCTCCTCGCTCAGCTCCCCCAGGAGCTGGAGGATCTGGGCCTGGACCGACACGTCCAGGGCGGACACCGACTCGTCCAGCACGATGAACTTGGTGTCCAGGGCGATGGCCCGGGCGATGCCCACCCGCTGCTTTTGTCCGCCGGACAGGGCGTGGGGGTAAGAGTAGTAGTGCTCCCGCTTGAGGCCCACCTGCTCCAGCAGCTCCATCACCTTCTCCTTGCGCACGGCGGCGGGGTAGTCAGTGTTGATGACATAGACCTCCTCGATGGACTTGCCGATGGACTGCCGGGGGTCCAGGCTGGCGGCGGGGTCCTGGAAGATCATCTGCATCTCCCGGCGCATGCCCCGCATCTCCTCCCGGGTCAGCTTGCCCAGGTTGATGCCCGTCTCATAGTTGCGGTCCAGCTTGGCCTGGTATTCCGGGTCCAGGGTCCGCTCGGTGATGGGGAGGATGTCCTTGCCCCGGTAGGTGCGGAACGCCTCCAGGCGGTAGTTGCGGGAGGCCTCCACATGGCCGGCGGCCTGGCTGCGGGCCTCCTCCATCTTCTGGGCGAGGGCCTCGTCCGGCGCGCCGGACAGCCTGCTCTGCTCGTATTTCTTCTCCAGCTCCCGGAAGGACTCGATGGCCGCAGAGGCGGCCGCCGTCTCCTTCTGGGCCTTGCTGAACAGCTCCTGGACCGCGGGCAGGTCCCTGCAGAGGATGAGGGAGCCCACGGTGCGCGACCCCTCCCGGAGCTGGCGGGAGGCGTCCTTGCGCAGCTCCTTGGAGCGGAACTCCAGCTCGCTCAGCCGCTTTTGGAGGCTGGCCTCCTTTTTCACCTCCTTGTCGGTGCCCAGGGCGGAGAGGGCGTCGATCTCCCGGCGCAGGGCCTCCGCCTTCCGATCCACCTCCAGGGACTTCTGGTAGAACTCGGTGGCCCTGCGCTGGTACTCCGGCAGCTTGGCCACCTCCTTGGCCAGGTACTTGGGGCACATCTCGTCCCGGGTGCGTCCGTAGTAGATGCAGGCCCCGCTGGTCTGGGGGTAGAGCTGGAGGATCACCCGGCCCAGGGTGGACTTGCCGCAGCCGGACTCGCCCACCACGCCGAACTTCTCCCCCTCATAGATGGAAAACGTCACGTCCTCCAGGGCCTTGACGCTCACGCCGCGGCGGACGGGGAAATATTTTTTCAGCTTCTTGAGCTCCAGAAGCACCTTTCTCTCTTCGCTCATGTCCTGCGCTCCTCCTCCACTTTGTGGCAGCTTACGAAGTGGCCCGGCTCCACCTCCAGCTCTGCCGGGACCTGGGTGCGGCAGCGTTCGCTGGCATAGGGGCAGCGGGGGTGGAACCGGCAGCCGCCGATGTCCTCTGTGATATTGGGGAAGGTGCCGGGGATGGGCCGGATGTCATAGTCGTCCTCGTCTACGTTGGGGACCGCGTCCATCAGCCCGATGGTATAGGGGTGCATGGGGTGGGCGAAGATGGCCTCGATGCTCCCCTCCTCCACCTTGCGGCCGGAGTAGAGGATGATGACCCGGTCGGCGATCTCCGCCACCACCCCCAGGTCGTGGGTGATGAAGAGCACCCCGGTGCTCACGTCCTTTTTCAGCTTGTTGAGCAGCACCAGCACCTGCTTCTGGATGGTCACGTCCAGGGCGGTGGTGGGCTCGTCGGCGATGAGCAGGCTGGGCTGGACAGCCATGACCATGGCGATCATGATGCGCTGGCGCAGGCCGCCGGAGAGCTGGAAGGGATACTGCTTCATCCGGGCCTCCGGGTTGGCGATGCCCACCTTCTCCAGATAGGACAGCGCCGTCTGGTAGGCCTCCGCCTTGTTCATCCCCAGGTGGAGCCGCAGGCCCTCCGTCAGCTGGCGGCCGATGGTCAGCAAGGGGTTGAGGGCGGTCATGGGCTCCTGGAAGATCATCCCCATCTGCTTGCCCCGCAGGGCGTTGCGCGCTTTGTGGGGCAGGGTGGTGAGCTCCTGGCCATTGAGCTTGATGCTCCCGGAGACCACCCGGCCGTTGTTGGGCAGAAGGTCCATGATGGACAGGGTGGTGACGCTTTTGCCGCAGCCGGACTCGCCCACCATACACACTGTCTCGTTGGCGTGGATATCAAAGGATATGCCCCGAAGGACCTCATATTCCTGCTTCCCGATCCGGAAGGTGGTGACCAGATCCTTTACCTCGAGCACTTTTTCCATGGGAAGTTCCTCCCTCCTTGCTGTGTCCTAAGGTCCGCCCTCGCCTCCTGGCGAGGACAGACCTTAACATACAGCGCGGCAGTCGTCTGAAAAGGCCGGCCGGCCCCGGCGGGACGTGCCCGCCGGGGATGGGCCGGATAGGTGTCAGTTGGCGGCGTACTGGAAGTCGGAGATGTAGAAGGCGCCGCCGGCATCCAGGGTGATGTTGGTATACTCGCTGTTGTAGCAGAACAGGTTGGTGGAGTTGTAGATGGGCTGGACATAGGCCCCGTCCATCAGCAGGGCGTTGGCGGCCAGCAGGTTCTCCGTGCGCACCGCCATGTCCGAGGTGGTCTTGCTGGCGTCGATGTAGCTGTCCAGCAGGGCGGCGTCCTCGGCGGTCAGATACATGCGGTGCTGGCCGTTGACGGAGTGGAAGTTGGGCTCCATGAGCTCGGTGCCGTCCCGGGTGACGTTGGACCAGCCGTACACGGTGATGTCAAAGCGGTTCGCGGTCTGGCTCTCGGTGAGCCAGGCGGACCAGTCCAGGGTCTCGATGCGCACGTTGTTGAAGCCTGCGTCGGACAGGTTGGACTGGAAATACTCAGCCATCCGGGCATAGGTGGGGGTGGAGGCGGCCAGGAGGAGGATCTCCTCATCGGCCCAGCCGGGGTGGGCGTCCAGGATGGCCCTGGCCCCCTCGGGGTCGTAGGCGATGTTGTGGGTCTCGGCCTCGGGGTCGTATCCGGTGATGGTGGGGCCCAGGATGGAGTTGGCCACCTCGGCGTAGCCCTGCAGCATATACTCCACGAAGCCCTCGTTGTCGATGGCCTTGGCAATGGCGGTGCGGAAGTCCTTCTCCGCCATGATGGGGTTGGCGGAGGAGTCGGCCCGCATGCCCAGGTAGTAGATGGCGGCAGCCTCGGAGGTGGCCACAGTCAGGCTGGAGTTGTTCTCCACCCGGCTGAGCTGCTCCACGCTGATCTTGGGCATGAAGTCGGCCTCGCCGGTCTCCATCCGGGACACGGCGGTGGACTCGTCGGTGATGACGGTCATGGTGACGTCCTTGATGGCGGGCGCCTCCCCCCAGTAGCCGTCATACCGGGTGAGCACCACGTTGGACCCGGACACGGAGGAGACGAACTGATAGGGGCCGGTGCCGCAGGGCTCCACCATCAGGTCCTGGTTCTGCTGGGCGGTGGGGGAGACGATGGCGGAGTTGGTGTGGGCCAGCTTGGCGGTGAACACGCCGTCCTCATAGAGCAGGTGGAACACGATGGTATACTCGTCGGGGCACTCCATGGTGTCGATGGAGCTGGCGATGGAGGCCCGGGCGGAGCCGAAGTCGGGGTCGCGGATCAGATCAAAGGTGTACATCACGGCCTCAGCGTTGAAGGGGGTGCCGTCCTGGAAGGTGACGCCCTCCCGCAGCTTGATGGTGACGGTCAGGCCGTCGTCAGAGTATTCGGGGAGGGTCTCGGCCAGCAGGGGGACGTACTCCCCGGTCTCGGGATCGATGCGGTAGAGGGTCTCATAGATCTGGGCATTGATGTAGGTGGAGGCGGAGTCGTTGGTGCGCAGGGGGTCGAAGCCGGTGAAGGTGGCGGTCAGGGCGATGTTGAACATCCCGCCGTCGGCGCCCTGGGCATCCGAGCTGGCGCCGCCGTCAGGGTCGGCGCTGGTGGGGGTGGTGGTGCCGCTGCAGCCGGCCAGCAGACTGGCGGCCAGGGCAAAGACTGCGGCGATACTCAAGAGCTTCTTCCAGGTTTTCATGTTCTCTCTCCTTACTTTGGATATCTATATGATGCCGTCTTTGGCAGACATATCAGTCTCTCAGGCTGGGGTCCAGGATGTCCCGGAGCTTGTCCCCCAGGATGTTGAAGCAGATCACCGTGATCATGACGGCGATGCCGGGGATGAAGATCAGGCTGGGCCGGTCCCAGAGGTACTGCTTGCCGGTGGAGATCATGTTGCCCCACTCCGGAATGGGGAGCGTGACGCCCATGCCCAGATAGCTCAGGGTGGAGATGGAGATGATAGAGGTGGCCATGCGCATGGTGGCGATGACGATGATCACCGGCAGGCAGTTTTTCAGGATGTGGACGAAGATGATGCGGGAGTCCTTGGCCCCCAGGGAGCGGGTGGCCAGGATATAGTCCTCCTCCTTGATCTGGAGCACCTTGCCCCGGACCATGCGGGCAAAGGAGGGGATGGACCAGATGCTGATGGCCACCGTGGCGTTGAAGGTGCTGTTGCCCAGCATGGCGATGATCAGCATGGCCAGCAAGATCCCCGGGAAGGTGAACAGCAGGTCCATCACCCGCATGATGGGGTTGTCCAGCCGTTTGTAGTAGCCGGCCAGCAGTCCGCAGATCACCCCCACCACCAGTCCCATCGCCGTGGACACGAAGCCCACCATCAGGGAGATCCGCCCGCCGTACAGCAGGCGGGAGAGGTTGTCCCGGCCGTAGTCGTCCGTGCCCAGCAGGTGGCCGGGGACATAGAGCTCGCTCTCGTCATAATTGGGGTCGTTGGGGTCGGTCACCGCCGTCCACTGGGCCCAGAAGCCGGGCCGCAGGCGGATGGACGGGTCCTGGTCGTCATAGCCGTAGGGGGCGATGACCGGGGCCAGGGCCACCAGGATGACCTCCAGGATCAGGATGACGAAGCAGATGGTGGCCAGCTTGTTCTGCAGCAGCTTTTGGAAGGCGGCGCGGACCGGATGTCCGTGCTTGTTGTTTTCATCCATTGCAGTCCCCTCCTTATTCGTAGCTGATGCGCGGGTCGATCACGCAGTACAGGATGTCCACCACCAGGTTGATCAGGATGAACAGGGTGGCGATGACCAGCACGGTGCTCTGGACCACCGGGTAGTTGCGGTTGTTGATGGCCGAGATGAGGTAGGTGCCCACGCCGTTGATGACAAAGACCTGCTCGGTGATGATGGCGCCCCCCAGCAGGCCGCCGAAGCTGGTGCCGAACTGGGTCACCAGGGGGATGAGGGCGTTGCGCAGGGCGTGGATGCCGATGATGGTCTTTTGCTTGAGCCCCTTGCTCTTGGCGGTCCGGATGTAGTCGGACTGGAGCACGTCCAGCATGGCGGAGCGGCCGATGCGGGTGAAGCTGGCGATGGTGCCGGTGCTCAGGGCGATGGCCGGGAGGATGGCCTGCTGGAATCCAATAGGCGTCCAGAAATAGTGGGTCATGCCGCCGGTGGGAAGCAGCTCCAGCCGGACGGCGAAGATGTACATCAGCACCGTGCCCAGCAGGAAGTTGGGGATGGAGATGCCCACCAGGGAGAAGGTGGTCAGGACATTGTCGGTGAGCTTGTCCTTCTTCAGGGCGGTGATGATGCCGCAGGGGATGCCCACCAGGACGGCCAGGATCATACTGGCGCAGGCCAGGTTCAGCGTGTTGGGCAGCCGCACCAGGATCTCATCCAGGATGGGCTGGCGGGAGGTGTAGGAGGTGCCCAGGTCCAGGGTGAGCAGGTTGCGCAGATAGATCAGGTACTGGACCAGGAAGGGCCGGTCCAGCCCCAGGCTCACCCGCACCGCCTCGATGTCCTCAGTGGTGGCGCTGGGCCCGGCCACCATGGCCGCCGGGTTGCCGGGGGCGATGTAGAGGCTGGCGAACACGATGAAGCTCATGCCCAGCAGGAGCAGCAGCATCAGCAGGATCCGTTTGATGATATATCTTCGCATGGACGATGCCTCCTCAGATTTGGACCGACAAATAGGACTGCGGGGGTTCAGAAAAAATTCAGGATCATATGAAGAAATATAGGAGCTCTTGCGGGAAAAAGCAACACTTTATTTCAGTACATCGCAAAACTTCAGCGATTTCCATAAAAAACGACTTTGTTCGCCAGTGGCGGTTTGATGTTTTTGCGGGGAGGTCACTGCCGCAAGACCTTCAGAGCAGAGCCCAGGCCGGGGGCGGCGTGGGGGAAACGGGGGGCGGATGCCGGTGAGATCAGATGATGGAGAGATCAGATCCCGGGTGAAGTGCCGGGATGAGG
>JAHZFC010000110.1 GCA_019421525.1 Clostridiales bacterium | reverse complement strand
GGCCTTGATGGTGATGCCCCGCTCCCGCTCCAGGTCCATGTTGTCCAGCAGCTGGGACTCCATCTGGCGCTGCTCCACCGCGCCGCAGATCTCGATCATCCGGTCGGACAGGGTGGATTTGCCGTGGTCGATGTGGGCGATAATGGAAAAATTACGGATCTTGGACTGGTCTGTCATCATGCGCACCTCCCGTCGGGCAGATCCACCCACCCCATCTCTGATGGGGCACGCCGAAGGCGTGTTGATAAAATCAGAATGGGGGCCCCGCAAAGGCCCAGCGCAGCGGGCTTTGCGGGGAGAGGAGCCGCGGCGGAATGGATGAGCCTTTGCCAACCGGCGGAGGCGAAGGATATGGAGCTCGCGGCGACGCGGTCAATGTGGGCGATAATGGAAAAATTACGGATCTTAGATCGATCGGTCATAAGCACAACCTCCGTGGGAAAGGGTCTGATAGGTCAAAGGGGGACGCGCTCATTCAAACAGCGCGTCGTAATCATAGTTTACCACAAACTGGCGCAGCTCGTCCAATCTCTGGACATAATTTTCCTGGGTGACCAGCTCGCCCCCAGCCATCATGGTCTGGGCCTCCAGATGGGTCACGGCGCCGGAGCAGTGGATATAGTCGGTGTAGTTGTCAAGGTCTGCCACGATATCCTCCCGGGCCATGAAGCTGTGGACCGTGATGTTGTCATACTGGGTCAGCTCCTGCCAGGCCAGCTCCAGCGCCGCCAGGTAGGCGTCCGTCCGGCCCAGCCGGTCAACATTATCCCAGTAGAGGATGGAGTACGGGGCGAACCAGACGTGGAACTGGGTGTCCGGATGGGCCTGGGCCCAGCCGGTGACCACCGCCAGGTTCTCTTTCGCCGCGGCCAGGTAGGTGTCCTCCGGCTCCGGCGGGCTGACGTCCGGCAGGCGGTAGTACACCTCCAGGGAGTGCTCCCGGGAAAATTCGTAGCTCCCGTCCCACACGTAGGCGTTGTCCAGGGTGGTGGTCCCCCCGTTCAGCCGGTTGACCAGCAGCTTGGCCACCTGGATATAGGTCTCCTTGTTGAGGAAATATTGTACGTCGTCAAAGGGGTTGGTGTTATAGAGGTACATGGGCAGCTCCACCTCCCGCTGGCTGTCCGGGCGGATGAGGATGTTCAGGTCCAGCCCGAAAAAGACGGTGTCCAGCTCCGGGTGGGTCTGGTAGGCCAGGTCGAGGGCGGTGTCGAATTCAGACAGCCATCCGTCGGGGAAGGTGATCTTCAGCGTCTGCTTCCCCAGCCCCTCGGTGAACCAGGAGGCCCGGTAGTTGGCCACCAGGGAGGTGCCCATGACCACCGCGGAGTAGTCCTGGTTGCGGATCAGGCCGGCCATCTCATAGCGCTGGTTGGAAAACAGGGCGGTGTCGTCCCCGTCCAGGCCGTGGAGGACAAAAAAGGGGTCGAACACGGCCAGCACCAGGGACAACGCCGCCAGCACACCCACCACGGCGGCCAGCACGGCCCAAACAAATGTCTTAGCTTTCATAGGGTCCCTCTTAGAAATTGGCGTAGATGAACGTCTCCACTCCCACCAGGGAGACCAGCGACCAGATGAGCGCCGCCACGGCCAGCAGGGCCTTCCACCAGGTGGGGCGGAAGTGCTGGGCCTGGCGCAGGGGGTCAGGGCAGGCCAGCAGGAGGAGCGCGCCCGGCAGGGCCAGCAGGGGCAGCCAGTAGGTCAGCACCTGGCCCAGCGAGGAGGAGAAGGCGGATACAAAATAGCCCAGGGCCTCGAACTCGGGCAGCAGCAGGGCGGCGGCCATCTCCGTGGAGGGCAGGGCCCAGCTGCCCGCCAGGTCCCCCAGCAGGGCCAGGGCCTGTTCCAGAGTGGCGGCCCGGAAAAAGACCCAGGCGAAGTTGACGAACAGGAAGGTGAGCAGCCAGCACAGGGGCCTGGGCAGGAACTTCCGCTTGCCCCACAGCCGCTGGACCACCATGGCGACGCCGTGGAGGGCGCCCCAGATCACGAAGCCCCACCCCGCCCCGTGCCACAGGCCGGACAGCAGGAAGATGACCATGATGTTCCGGCAGGTGACGGCCATCCCCCGGCGGTTGCCCCCCAGGGGGATGTAGACGCAGCTGCGGAAGAACCGGGACAGGGTGATGTGCCAGCGGCCCCAAAAGTCCTGGATGGACACCGCCTGATAGGGACCGCGGAAATTGACGGGCAGATCAATGCCCATCATCCGGCCCATCCCCCAGGCCATGTCGCAATAGCCGGAGAAGTCAAAGTAGATCTGGAGGGTGTAGCACAGGATGGTCACGGCGCTGTCCGCCGGGGAGAGGGAGCCGGCCAGGCCAAAGCCATAGTCGGCCCCGCCGGTGAAGATGGCGGCCAGCAGCACCTTTTTGAACAGCCCCAGGGCAAAGCAGTACAGCCCCGCGGCCAGACTGTCCCAGGAAAAGGGCTCCGGCCGGCGCAGCTGGGGCACCAGTTCCCCCACCCGGGTGATGGGGCCGCAGGTGGCGGTGGCGAACAGGGTCAGACAGCAGGCGTAGTCCAGCGGGGAGACCTCCCCTGCCTCCCCGTGATAGCAGTCCCGCAGATAGAACAGCTGCTGGAAGCTGCCAAAGCTCAGCCCCAGGGGGGCCAGCCAGGCGGGGAGCCCCCGGGTCCAGGGGGCCAGGAAAAAGCCGGTGTATTTGAACAGGAACAGCACCGCCACCACCAGGACCGCCCCCGCCGCCAGCAGGGGCTTTTTCCGCGCGCCGGGGCGGGCCATGGCCCGGCCCAGACAGTAGGTGGCCGTCCCCTCCCCGGCCAGCACCAGCAGGGACCAGGGGGCGGACCAGCCGCAGAACAGCACGCCCGCGGCCAGCAGGCACAGCCGGGCACAGCGGTTGCTGCGCCGGTCGGCCAGCCGCCAAATGACACAGACGGCGGGCAGGAAGACCAGGAGGAAAAGATGGGAGGTGATGCTCATTTGACGATGTTTTTATGCTGCTCCATCTGGGCGTTCATCCGCTCCCCGCAGGAGTGGACGATCTGGAGCAGGGACTGGTAGGTGCCGGGGTAGTTCTCTGTCATGGAGGTGTGGGACATAGGGGGAAAGACGACGTCCTTTCCGGGGCAGGCCAGGGCGTCGGTATACTCCGCCTCGGACAAGATCATGTCCACCCGGGGCAATCCTGCGATGAACTGCTGGTCCGGGACGGAGAAGAAGTCGTCGTTGCGGCTGGGGCTGTTGCGGCACAGATGCCGGTAGAGCTGGTACACCGAGGTGGACAGATAGTTGGCCGCCGCCTTGATGGCCCGCTTGTTGCCCAGCTTGCCCAGCAGGTCGAAGAGGACCCCGATGGAGTTGACCAGCAGCTTTTTGGACAATGTGGCCAGCACGGAGCCCTGCAGGACGTTGTCCCGCTCCGTAGAGGCATCGTAAAGGGTGTCCGCGTCCAGGATGGTGGTGCCGTCCCGGCTGAGGGTGCGGCCCAGCAGGAAGTCCGCGGAGACATTATAGAAGTCGCAGGCCTTGACCACGAAGTTCAGGCCCGGCTCCCGGATGCCGTTTTCATAGTGGGAGAGCAGGGCCTGGGAGATGCCCAGCTCCTTGGCCACCTGCCGCTGGGAGAGCCCCCGCTCCTGGCGGAGCAGGGACAGAGAACGGGAAAAATCGGGGTTCACACGATCACCTACTTCTTAAAATCACAGCGGGTTATAGTATAGTGTAGATAATACATTTTGTAAATAGGAGATCCTGACTATTTTTTTGGGATTTCTGGCCCAGAAGGGTTGAAAACGACGGTGGAAGGTGCTACATTTATAGGCAGATGACACCCCAATCAAAATACACCGGAGGGAATCCACATATGTTTGGAAAACTGATCGAAAAACTCAAGGCAAGCCCCAAACGGATCGTGTTTACCGAGGGCACCGACGCCCGGATCCTGGAGGCTTCCGCCCGCCTGCTGTCCAGCAACTTCCTCACCCCCATCCTGGTGGGCAATGAGGAGGAGGTGAAGGCCGCTGCGGAAAAGGCGGGCTTCAACATCCATGGCGCTGAGATCGTCGATCCGGCCACCTATGACAAGATGGACGAGATGGTGGACAAGATGGTGGAGCTGCGTAAGGGCAAGATGACCGCCGACCAGTGCCGCGAGCTGCTCCAGAAGGGCAACTACTTCGGCACCATGCTGGTGAAGATGGGCGTGGCCGACTGCCTGCTGGGCGGCGCCACCTACTCCACTGCGGATACCGTCCGCCCCGCGCTCCAGCTGGTCAAGACCAGGCCGGGCAACAACATCGTCTCCTCCTGCTTCATCCTGGTGCGCCCCGGCGCCTCCGGCGGCAACGAGGTGCTGGCCATGGGCGACTGCGCCATCAACATCAAGCCCACTGAGGACGAGTTGGTGGAGATCGCCCAGGAGTGCGCCAAGTGTGCCCGCACCTTCGGCGTGGATCCCAAGGTGGCCTTCCTGAGCTATTCCACCAAGGGCTCCGGCAAGGGAGAGGACGTGGACAAGATGCGCAACGCCTGCGACAAGCTCAAAGCCCTCAACCCCGACTTCCCCGTGGACGGCGAGATGCAGTTCGACGCCGCCGTCTCCCCCACTGTGGGCCAGCTGAAGTTCCCCGGCTCCCCGGTGGCGGGCTATGCCAACACCTTCATCTTCCCCGACATCAACGCGGGCAATATCGGCTATAAGATCGCCCAGCGGCTGGGCAAGTTCGACGCCTACGGCCCCATCCTGCTGGGCCTGAACGCCCCCATCAACGACCTGTCCCGCGGCTGCAACGCCCTGGAGGTCTACTCCATGGCCATCATCACCGCGGCGCTGGCGTAAAGAAGTACATCGACAGGAGCACCCTGCGGGGTGCTCCTGTTTTTCGGCCATGGAGCAGACCTCGGGGCCCCATCGAAGATGGGGCGGCGCGAAGGCGCCGTACGAGCGTTTTTGCAAGGCAAAAACCTCGGCGCAGGCGGAATTTACTTCCGCCGAGCATGATGAAAAATTGGGGCCCCACAAAATCTCATTTTGTGGGAGACTGCTCCACGGCCATCATCACTGCGGCGCTGGCGTAAAGAAGTACATCGACAGGAGCACCCTGCGGGGTGCTCCTGTTTTTTGCCAGGACTGCGTCCTTGGAAACAACTTTACCCAAAACCATTTTTTGACAGCGACAGCAAGGGCGAAGCCCTTGCAACACCACCAGGCCATTCCATGGCCTCCGGCGGGTGACTTTCTAAACGATTAGAAAGTCACCAAAGAATCGCCGGGGGACGGCCGCGGCGGACTGCAAGCGCCAAGGACGCGCTTTGGTCCTTAGCGTCCTTTCCCCCGGTCCCCCATTTTACGAGAGAGTAGAATAGGAACTGCATATGCCTATTCCCGGCGTTGGGGTAAGCCGATACTCCCTGCCCCTAGTTTTCGCTGCCGCTCTCCTGGCAGTTGTAAAACTTCCGCCGGGTCCACAGAACACGCCTGTTGCCAGCAAGTGCCAGAACCAGGCGTTCTACCGTGGGCCGTTGAGAGTGCCGCTCTTGTCGGCACCAGCGGCAGCGAAAAGGGACGCTTCGTGTGTCCTGACTTCATGCGCCGGAAATAGGCGTATGCACTTCTTATCCTGTGCCCCCGTAAAAAACAGGGGCCCGGGGGTGCAGGCGCTTAGAACGAGAGCGCGCCCTTGGCGCTCGAAGTTCTTCCGCGCCCAACCCCCGGCAATTCTTTGGTTTCTTTCTGATCGCTCAGGAAGAAACTCGCCGTCAGGCGAAACCTGACTGTTCCTTATGGCGCATACAAAAGAAATGGTTTTTGGAAAAAATCGTTCCAAAAGGCGAAGCCTTTGGATAGCAGTCCAAGGGCATCAGCCCTTGCCCCCTTTTCTGCTCATGCTCCAACGAAAAGATCGGCTGAAAGAAAGCAACAAAAATTGTGATTTTTTTAACTTCCCCCTTGTGTAGGTTGACAAAACGTGATATCATGATATATGTAGAGAGTTTGGCGTCCAAATCAGTATGGACGCGGGCCCGGCCTGCCGGGTCCCTCCCTTGAGATAAGGAGAGATCGAAATATGGCTCTGGAAAATTTTGACCTGATCATCGAACGTGCGAAGCTGTCCGGCAAGAAGAACCGCGTGGTCATCGCGGGGGCGGACGCTGAAAATATCCTCCTGGGTACCTTCGAGGCCCAGGACGCCGGCTTTGCCACCCCGGTGCTGGTGGGCGAGCGGGCCAAGATCGAGCCCATGCTGGAGCGGCTGGGCCTGAAGGACCAGACCTACGAGCTGGTGGAGACCCAGCCCGGAGAGAACGTGGTCCAGAAGGCCATCGACCTGGTGGAGCAGGGCAAGGGCGACATCCTCATGCGGGGAAATACCCAGACCCGGGAGTTCCTCATCCCCCTGCTGGACAAGAAGAACGGCCTGCGCACCGATAAGCTGCTCACCCACATCGACCTGGTGAAGATGCCTGAGTACCCCAAGCTCATCGCCATCGGGGATGTCACCGTCACCATCGAGCCCAACCTGAACCAGAAAAAAGAGATCATCCGCAATATGGTGGGCACCCTGAAGGCGGCGGGCTATGAAAAGCCCAATATCGCCCTGCTGTCCATGGTGGAGCAGGTGAGCTTCCATATGAAGGACACCGTGGAGGCCCAGGAGCTGGTGAAGGAGCACAAGAACAAGCCCATCGCCGACTGCAACCTGGTGGGCCCCATCGCCTATGACCTGATCTTGTCCAAGGAGGCCGCCCGCCTCAAGGGCTATGACAACCCCCTGTGCGGCGATTTCGACGGCATCATCGTCCCCTCCCTGCTGGCGGGCAATCTGATCGTCAAGTGCTGGCAGATGCACGCCCATGCCAAGACCTGCGGCGTCATCGTGGGCGCCAAGATCCCTGTGGCTCTCACCTCCCGCAGCGATGACAAGGATGTGTCCTTCCTGTCCCTGGCCTTCTGCGCGGCTCTGCCCCCCCGGGCCTGAGCAGATATCCGGTCGTAATGCCGCGGTCCTTGGATCTCAAGGGCCGCGGCGTTTTGCGCGTGATCTGCCGCAACAGCCGGCCATAGGCAGAGAAAAAGCAGACAAAAGGCCCCGGGCCGCATATGCGGCCCGGGGCCCTGGCTTGTCCAATGAAGTATTGATTTACTTGATGGGCTCGCCAGCCTCTTTCTTGGCGGCGATCTCCTTCAGGGCGTCCTTATAGCTCAGGTTGACCCGGCCCTTCTCGTCGATATCGGTGACCTTCACCCAGATCATATCGCCGATGTTGACCACGTCCTCCACCTTGTTCACCCGGTGGTTGGCCAGCTTGGAGATGTGCACCATGCCGTCCTTGCCGGGGGCCAGCTCCACGAAAGCGCCGAACTGGAGGATACGCACCACCTTGCCGTAGTACAGGGCGCCCACCTCGGGGACGAACACGATGGTCTCGATCATCTTTTTGGCGGCATTGCACGCCTCGGCGTTGGGGGAGGCGATGTGGATGGTGCCGTCATCCTCGATGTCCACGG
>JAHZFC010000109.1 GCA_019421525.1 Clostridiales bacterium | reverse complement strand
CATCGGCGTGGCCTCGGTGGTCATCATGGTGTCCGTGGTCCAGGGCCAGAACCGGAAGAACATGGAGTATTTCGAGAAGATGGGGGACAACAAGATCCAGGTTTATGCCTCGCTATACCATAACACCGTGGGCGATATCTCCCAGCTGCTGTATGAATACTGCCTGGGGATGCAGGACCTGGTGGCAGGCATCACCCCCAACATCGAGAGCAGCAAGACCATGACTATCAAATATGGAGCCAAGTCCTTCTCCACCGACAACTACGAGGACTGGGCCAAACGCATCAGCGTCAAGCTGGGATCCGACCAGTACGGGGTATGCAACAACTACACCCTGGGCGGCGGCCGTGAGTTGTCCTTCCTGGATGTGGACAAGGCCAACCGGGTGTGCGTTCTGGGCAGCGGCGCCAAGGAGCAGCTGTTCGACTTTGTGGACCCGGTAGGCGAGACCATCCTCATCAACGGCCAGTCCTTCCTGGTGGTGGGCTGGTATGAGTCCATGGACCTGGAGGGGCGGGATGACCTGGACAACATCATCGTCATCCCCTACACCTTCAACCGGACGCTGAACGGCAACCAGCAGATCGACAGCTATATCGTCAAGGCAAAGAGCGCCCAGGCCACTGTCCAGGCAATGACCAAGCTGTCGGCCTACCTCAACGGCTTCATCAATGAGGAAAACGGCTATTGTCAGGTGTACAGCGACAACAGCTCCGCCGACGCCATCCAGACCCAGAGCAACATGCAGGCCATGGTGCTGGGAGGCATCGCCGCCATCTCCCTGCTGGTGGGCGGCATCGGTATCATGAACATCATGCTGGTCACCGTCACCGAGCGCACCCGGGAGATTGGCATCCGCAAAGCCATCGGCGCGGAGCGCAAGAGCATCATCGTCCAGTTCCTCATCGAAGCGGCGGTGATCTGCGGCATCGGAGGTCTCATCGGTATCTTCATCGGCTATCTGGGCACCCTCATCGCCGGAAAATTTCTGCTGAACGGTATGATCTTGTGGCCCGGCACCGTCATCACCATCGGCGCCTTCGCTTTTTCTGTGGTGCTGGGCGTCATCTTCGGACTCTATCCCGCGATCAAAGCCTCCGGCCTCCAGCCGGTGGAAGCGCTGCGGGCGGATTGAGCACATCAAGAGAGGAGCGAACGAACATGCAATGGAAACGACTGCTGGCCGCTCTGCTGGCCTGCGCCAGCCTGGTGGCCCTTTCCCTGCCGGCCCAGGCCGGTCATTTCCCCGACGTCACCGATCCCGAGGTGTCCCGGGCAGCGGACACTCTATACGCCCTGGGCGTGATGGAGGGCTCAGACAAGGGCCTGTTCCAGCCGGAGGGCAGCCTCACCCGGGTCCAGTTCTGCAAAATGGCCATTGAGATCATGGGCCGGGGCGAGGAGGCCAAGGCCCAGATGACCCGGACCATCTTCACCGATGTGGCCAGCACTCACTGGGGCCGGGGCTATGTGAATCTGGCCGCCACCATGGTCATCGACGAGGAAAACAAGACCCGCCTCATGCTGGGCACCGGAAACGGTAAGTTTGAGCCTGACCGGCCCATCTCCTATCAGGAGACCGTCACCCTGCTGCTGCGCATTTTGGGCTACTCCGCCGAGGCCAACGCCTCCTGGCCCGCCGGCGCCATCCGCACTGCCACGGAGCTGGGGCTGGACAAGGGGCTCACCATCCTCACCCCCGCAGCCCCTGTCACCCGGGGCCAGGCGGCGCTCCTGTTCCACCGGATGCTGGCCGTCACCCCCAAGGGCGGCGAGAAGCCCTATGCCCAGGCCCTGGGCACCCTGGTGGAGGACGTGATCATCCTGTCCACCAACGCCACCATCAACGGCCAGTCCGGCTGGGTCACCACCACCCAGGGCGGCCCCTACCGCCCGGCGGGGACGGTGGACAGCAGCCTCCAGGGCCAGCGTGGGGATGTGCTGCTGGACAAAAACGGACAGTTCATCACCCTGCTCACCAGTGACACCAACAGTGTCACCACCACCATCACCCGCACCCAGGGCAACTACCTCCACACCTCCAACGGCAGCCGCTATACCTTTGCCGACGACACTCCGGTGTACACCGGGACCAACGGCCAGGTGAGCACCTACAAGGAGATGCTGCCCAGTCTGCTGCCTGGGCAGACGGTGACCATCTACCTGGACGAGGGCCAGGTGGTGGGCATGTTTTGCGCCCGGGCCACCGCGGAAAGCGGCTTTGTGGTGGTGGACGGACAGGCCAGCGCCGCCACCTTCTTCTCCATCACCGGCGGGGAGCCCAGCTACACCATCCGCAAAAACGGCGCCACCATCTCCCTGGGGGATATCCAGCCCTATGACGTGGCCACCTACGACCCCATCTCCAAGGTGCTGAACATCTGCGACGTGCGCCTGACCTGCGTATATGAGAACGCCTCCCCCTCCCCCATGGCCCCCTCCCGCGTCACCGCCGCAGGCGGAAACACCTTCCCGGTGATGGCCGGGGCCATGGACAGCCTGGCCCAGTTCGACCTCGGCCAGACGGTCACCCTGCTCTTCACCGCCGACGGCCAGGTGGCCGGGGCGGTCCGGCGGGGCGTGTCCGGCAACGCCATGGGCGTGGTCAGCGGCGACAGCCTCAAGCTCATCGGCACCAATGTGACCCTGAAGGTGGGAGCCTCCGCCGCGGGCATGGACGGCCAGCTGGTGTCCGTGTCCGGCGGCTGGGGCGACCTGTCCCTGCGGGCCATGTCCCTGTCCCACGGCTCGGGCAGCTTTGACACCGCCACCATGACCCTGGGCCGCCTGCCCGTGAGCGAGAGCGTGGCCATCTATGAACGGGGGGCCAACGGCCTGGCCGCCGTGGCCCTGTCCTCCCTGCCCGCCACCGTCCCCTCCTCCAGGATCAGCGGCTACCACACCGACAGCGCGGGCTATGTGGACCTCATCATCCTCCGGGACTTCACCGGGGACACCTACACCTATGGCCGCATCGAGCCCACCAGCAAAACCGTGGAAGTGCCCGTCAAGGGCAAGGAGCCCTTTACCACCAACGAGGAGACCGGTGAGATCCGGGATGCCGAGGGCTTCCTGGTGGATGCCGAGGGCAACCGGCTGGACGCGGAGGGCAACGTCCTCATGGAAAAGCAGGAGATCCCCCAGCTCAAGTTCGTGGTCCCGGGCAAGAGCACAGTATATGACCTGCTGTACGGCACTTACGCCCCCACCGGCTTTGGCACCATCAGCGTGTTCACCGACCCGGAGACGGGCACGGAGTATGCCAGCGTCAACTCCCTGCTCACCGAGGTGCGCAATGCCCGCTCCGCCGACTTCTACACCGTGGACGGCGTGACCTATGTCCAGGTGGGCAGCCGGACCTATGAGGTGGCGGACGACGTGCTGTGCTACAATGCCGCCGCCTCTCATGGCTGGTGGTACTGGGACCCGGAGCTGGGCGACTACGCCTACGCGGTGGAAAACCAGTGGTTCAGCGACCTGCTGGAGGCCCGCACCTTCTCCTCCACCCTGACCCTGTATGTGGACTCCACCGGAGGAAAAGTCCGGGTGGTCAGCGCCCAGTAAACCTCCTTGCACGATCTCTGCCGGAACGCCCCTGCGGCCTCTTTGGCCGCAGGGGCGTTGTCTATCCAGATCCAGCTGCAGCGGATGCCCCGCTGTCAGGCGCAGCAGATCGGACGAAGCGGCACTGCCATATTTTTTCCGCATGGATGGATATATGAGATAAGTATTTGATTTTCTCCAGGGTATTCACTATTCTTTTATCCGGGGCATCTGGGATCGAGCAGGGTCTCCTGTCCGTGTCTGAAAGCCGCCCTTTCAGCCTCACATCCCGATACCGGGGGTTTTACTGTCCCCCTGACAGTCGATGAGACCGCTTGGGCCTGACGGCCCGCTCCCCCGGCTCCGAAACGGGATGGGAAATTCCTTGTCATGCCTATTCCGTATCTTTCATCATATAAGATAGGCATTTGCATTTATCCCCCCGCACTTTTATACTAGTCTTAGGAAATATGGGGGATGCTTCGGCATCTCCCTCTCTTCGTGCAATACCTGGAGGTGACATGCTGTGGATGAACTGTGGAGCCTGTTGGCCGACTCCTTTTGGCAGATCCTTCTGCCCGGTCTGACCATGACCATCCCCCTGACCGCCCTGTCCTTTTCCCTGGCCATGGTGATCGCCGTCGCGGTGGCCCTGGTCCAGTTTGCCAAGGTGCCCGTGCTGCGGCAGGTGTGCCGGTCATACATCTGGGTCATCCGGGGCACGCCGGTGCTGGTCCAGCTGTTCGTGGTGTTCTATGGTCTGCCCGACCTGGGTATCGTGCTGGATCCCTTCCCGGCGGCGGTGCTGGTCTTTTCCATCAACGAGGGGGCCTACTGCGCCGAGACGGTGCGGGCCGCCCTGGAGTCGGTTCCTGCCGGCCAGATGGAGGGCGCGCTGTGCGCAGGGCTGTCCTACGGCCAGGCCATGAGGCGCATCGTCCTGCCCCAGGCCATGCGCACCGCCTTTCCCTCCCTGTCCAACTCCCTGATCGCCATGGTGAAAGACACCTCCCTGGCGTCCAATATCACGGTGACGGAGATGTTCATGGCCACCCAGCGCATCGCCTCCCGGGAGCTGGAGTTCCTGCCGCTGTATATCGAGGTGGGGCTTATCTACCTTCTGTTCTGCACGGTGCTCACCAGGCTCCAGCGGGCGGGAGAAAAGAGGCTGAGCGCCTATGGATGACCAGGGAGGTGGACCGATGCTGGAAGTGACAGATATCCGCAAGTCCTTCGGCGGTCAAGAAGTGCTCCGGGGGGTGAGCCTGCGGGTGGACAAGGGGGACGTGGTGGCCATCCTGGGCCCCAGCGGCTCGGGCAAGACCACCCTGCTGCGGTGCATGAACTTTCTGGAGCGGGCGGACGGCGGCACCCTGAGCTTCGACGGAGAGACCTTTTCCCTGGACCGCATGGCCCGCAAAGACATCGCCCGGCTGCGGAAAAAGACCGCCTTCGTCTTTCAGTCCTACAACCTGTTCCGCAACAAGACCGCCCTGGAGAACGTGACCGAGGGGCTGGTCATCGGCCGAAAACTGCCAAAGGCCCAAGCTATGGACCTGGGCCGGCAGGCCCTGAAGAAGGTGGGCCTGGCCGACCGGGCGGACGCCTATCCCAGCGCCCTGTCTGGCGGGCAGCAGCAGCGGGTGGCCATCGCCCGGGCCATCGCCGTGGAGCCGGAGCTCATCTTTTTTGACGAGCCCACCTCCGCCCTGGACCCTGAACTCACCGGTGAGGTGCTCTCGGTGATGCGGGACCTGGCCCGGGAGGGCATGACCATGCTGGTGGTCACCCATGAGATGGGCTTTGCCCGGAACGTGTCCAACAAAGTGGTGTTCATGGAGCATGGGGCCGTGGTGGAGGCGGGGGAGTCCCCTTCCTTCTTCGCAAGCCCCAGACAGGAGCGCACCCGCGCCTTCCTGCACACTCTGAATGCCCCCTCCGGGGCATCCGCCCCGGCACAACAACACGATATGGAGTGAGATCATGAGACAACACAGAAAAGCGGCCCTTTTCCTGGCCGCGGCCATGTCCGGCCTGCTGCTCCTGTCCGGCTGTTCCAGCCAGGATGTGGGAGCCAGCCAGAGCGCCGGCGAACAGCTGGCCCAGATCCGGGAGCGGGGAGAGATCGTCATCGCCCTGGAGGGCACCTGGTCCCCCTGGAACTATCACGACGAGGACGGCACCCTCACCGGCTACGACGTGGAGGTGGGCCGGCTCATCGCCCAGGAGCTGGGGGTAGAGGCTACCTTCGTGGAGGGCCAGTGGGACGGCCTGTTCGCCGGGCTGGACTCCGGCCGGTATGACATGGTCATCAACGGCGTGGATGTGGACGAGGACCGGCAGGAACGCTACGACTTCTCCACCCCTTACGCCTACAACCGCACGGTGATCATCGTCCGGGGGGACAACACCGACATCAACTCCTTTGAGGACCTGGACGGCAAGACCACCGCCAACACCCTGGCCAGCACCTATGCCACCCTGGCGGAGAGCTACGGCGCCACCGCCACCGGGGTGGACGACCTGCTCCAGACCATCGAGCTGCTGGAGGCCGGACGCATCGACGCCACCCTCAACGCTGAGGTCACCTTTTACGACTACATGGACCAGCACCCGGAGGCCGACCTGAGGGTGGCAGCCGTCAGTGACGACGCCAACCCCATCGCCATCCCCTTCCGCAAGGGGGAGGAGTCCGCGTCCCTCCGGGAGGCGGTGGACCAGGCCCTGGCCGACCTCAGCGCCTCCGGCCAGCTGTCTGAGCTCAGCCAGCAGTTCTTCGGTGTGGACATCTCCCAGCCGTCGGCGGAGTGATCCTTTCCGGCTGCATATCCGCTCCCGCCGGCTCAAAGGCCCGTTCTCTGTTTGCGTTTCCCTTGACGGATCGGGCGGGAGCGTTTATGATAGATAAAAACCGCCAGGCGATCCGCCTGGTCCCCGGCCAGAAGGCCGGTCCTCTCTTATCCCCTGCAAACTCCACAAAAAGAGCCAGGAAGGCTCTGTGCCGCCAGAAGGCAGCGCAGATCATACTTTTTGAGGAGGAGTTTTCCCCATGAACAACAACATGACCCAGTCCCGCAAGCGGCCTGTATACACGCTGGTCCTGTCCGCCCTGTTCCTCGCCCTGGGCATCGTCCTGCCCTTCTTCACCGGACAGATCCCCCAGATCGGCAACATGCTGCTGCCCATGCACCTGCCGGTCTTTCTCTGCGGCCTGATCTGCGGCTGGCCCTACGGCCTGGCGGTGGGCTTCGTCCTGCCGCTGCTGCGTATGGTCCTGTTCGGTATGCCTCAGATGCCCAACGCCATCGCCATGGCCCTCGAGCTGGCCGCCTACGGCGGGATCGCCGGGTTCCTGTACGGCCGCTCCCGCTGGCAGTGCGTGGTGGCCCTGTACCGCTCCCTGCTCATCGCCATGGTGGGCGGCAGGCTGGTGTGGGGCGTAGTCCGGGTAGTGATCAGCGGCGTGTCCGGCGCGCCCTTTACCTGGCAGCTGTTCCTGTCCGGCGCGCTGCTCACCGCCATCCCAGGCATCATCCTCCAGCTGGTGGTCATCCCTGTGGTGATGGTGGCCCTGGACCGCACCGGCATGGTCCCCTTCCGCAAGGCCCCCAAGGCCCAGCCCGCGGACAGTGGACTGTGACCCGCCCATCCCTGACCACAAACTCGTTTTCACCCCGCCGGGGGCCCAGGCAGAAGCCGGGCCCCCGGCCTTGTTGTAGGACGAAACCATGTGCTATGCGCGTGGTCCCTCAAAGGTCATACCTTTGAACAGAAAACAGGTTAAGGCAGGTATCTCGATGGGACCGTGTAATAGAAATAAGCGTTTGCAAGGGCAGTTGAGGGCTGAGGAAGGCTCATAGAGCCGAAAAAGACTGCACCCCACCGCCAATAAAATTGACAGTGGGGCACAGATGCAATCGAAATATCATTCGGGGGCCTAAGGCTCTGTCAGTATGAGCACCTTATAGGGGCAGAGCAGATCACCTGTTATACGGGTGGTCCTGACTCTTGCCTTTTTCACGGAAAAACGGTAGAAT
>JAHZFC010000108.1 GCA_019421525.1 Clostridiales bacterium | reverse complement strand
GCCCGTCAGGCGCCGGTAGTGGTCCAGGGCAGATTCCAGGGCTGGGAAATGCTCGATGGACCAGCCCTCCCGGGAAGCCTGCCTGGGCGGCTGGCGCAGGTCATCGATGGTGTAATAGGATAGTCCCATAGCCTGCCTCACCCCATCGTCATGCCTGGCCGGGGCCCCAACTGGGCTCTGTGTCTGGCCCGCCACAGGGACAGTTCATCCCGGCGGCGGGCCTCCTGCGCAAACCAGGGATAGAGAAAAGGATCATCCATCCGCAGCGCCCTCCAGTGCCAGGAGCATCCGCAGCCCATCCGGGTCCGCGCCGCAGTCCACCAGGACCTCTACCCCGTCTATATCGAACTCGTCCAACGGGTCGGGCAGATCGCCCAGTTTACCGACGATATCGTTACTGGCCTGCACCAGCTGGAGGCTCAGGGACTGGGCCACCTCGTTGAGGTGGGTGATCGCTTTCATAGCCTCCCTGGCGGAGAGCCCATCCCGGCTCAGGAGGATACAGCCTTCGTCGACGTGGACGATCAGTTCCTGTGCGTCCACCAGGCCGGAAAGCTGCATGGCCAGCAAGGGGATCTTCTGGAGTTTGTTGCTGGGGTCTCGATGTAAAATGAACTTCATGTTTTGTCCCTCCTATAAAATCATGTTATGCTGGGATCGGTTCATGGATCAGTACGAAGCGGTGGTCATCATCTTCGGCATCTCCGAAGGGGAACAGGGTGATCTGATGGCTGTCATCCCCTGTCTTGCGGGGATCATAGTTGGTGATGATGAGTTCCTCGTACTCGCTGTCTGCGGTCTGAGACATACTATTGTGGCGTTTTGTGTAGAAAATGTAGAACTCTTTGTAAAGTCCTATGATATAAGGGCAGTAGTTGTAGGACACCATGACATATCCCTTACAACTGATGAGAACGTCATGGAGACGCTGGTGATCCGTCTTGGGGAACTCCACTGCGTAGCAGTCCTCCGCCTCATAATAGGGAGGATCACAGTAGAAAAAGGCGTTATCCCGATCATATTGCAGGATCAGGCTCTCGAAGTCCTTGTTTTCAATGACAACATTGGCAAGTCTGCGGGAGCACTCCCAAATCAAATAAAAGAAACGCCGGATGTCACAGGATCTCCCGGCAAAGGCTTTCCCACCGCCGCTGAAACTGTATCGGATCAGCTTGAAATAATCCGCTGCCCGGCAGACATCCCCTCGCTGAGACCGCTCCAGCATCAGTTTTTCGATGGCATCTCGCTGTGGCGGCATCAGGTATACCTGTGTGAGTTCCAGTTCCTCATCCAAATAATCATCTGTAAAGCTCTCTTTATTGAAAAACTTATAGAGGACATTGAAGTCATCCCTGGCATTAAGAGGGAGAAAGCCCAACTCCTTCAATAGGGCCATGGTCCGGTTTTTGACACAACAGAATAGATTGGTCAGGTCGCTGTTATAGTCATTGTAGATTTCAAGGCACCCCTTCTTGATCGGGCGGTCGAGGGTCACAGTGCCACTGCCGCCAAACACATCGATAAAACGGGGATACCAGGGCGGAGCCAGTTTTTGTATCAGCCAGAGGAGTTTGCCCTTTCCACCCACCCATGGGATAAAGGACTTGGCGATGGGGCCTCACCTCCCCACTGCGATCCTATCCAGCGCCTGTTCCAGGCCCCGGATGGCCGCTTCCAGGCCGCTGGCCATCTGCCTGAGCAGCCGGATGGTGGCATAGACCTCCCCGGCGGTCTGGGCGTAGAAGTAGCCCTTCCGGTCACTGGCGATGGGCTCGCCCCTACGCCGCAGCCGGTGGACCGCCTTGCGCAGGTCGGCGGCACTGATGCCCAGCACCCGCTCCAGTTCCTTCCTGCCTGCCCGGCAGGCCCGGCCGGGACAGACGGCCTTCAGATAGGCCAGCAGTCGTTCTTCTCGCATGTTTGCCTCCTTTCCGGGGCCGTCTTCCCGAACAAGGCGCAAAAAAAGGGGCCGCTGTCCCATTCGGAAAAACGGCCCCATGCCATAGCATGATGTATTTATAGCGGGCCCATGGCCGGCTCCGTGGCGGCGCTGAGCGCGACGCTCTCCTTGGCGCTCAGGGTCTCCAGCCGGTCCGGCAGCCACTGGCGCTCCCGCTCTGTTCCGGGGAGCCCGGCAAAGTCGCTGAAGAGATCCATATTACTTCTTCCGCTCATGACGGCACCCCTCACATCCCGCCCAGCTGGGGGCCTGTTAACTCGTGGTCCTGTACTTCCCGCTCAAAGACGGGAAGCTGGCCGCCATCCTTCCGCCGGATCAGGCCGTAGTCTGTGATGAGTGCGTTGCCCTCATCCAGCATTTTCTGTCCGATCCGAGCCGACTGGCCGGTCTGGAACAGTTCCTCCGGCAGGTCCGGGTATTTCTCCCGGAGGACCAACGCGCCGGAGACCCAGGGCGCAGCGAGCGCCGGGCGGAACTCCGAGTCCTCCAGGAGGTCCATGAGTTGCATGGCGTCCTGGAGGCTGGGGTGGGCGGTGGGCGCCAGCGGGGCTTTGTACTTGACCGTGTCTGCCTCATCCCAGACACGCTGTTGCTGTTCCAGGCGCCGGGCAAACTCGTTGACCTGTTCAATGCCGCCCTCGTCATCGATGGTGTCATTGATGACATCCCGCAGGGAGGGGATGAGGCAGTCCGTGCAGCGGAAAGCGCACTCCTCCACCGACACAACGCCCATCTTTTGCATCATGTCGGAGATCGCTCCAGGGACAGCGGGAAGGGTCAGGGTGACAGGCGGACCCTGGCCGGAGCGGTGTTCTTGGAAGGTGCCGTTGGTCACCTCCAACACCACCGGGCCGCCAACCTGGGTGAAGTACGCCGTTATTTCACCCGTTTGGTATACCTCTTTGAAGTCTTTTCCCGGCTCTACATAGCCCTGTCTGGTAAAGGCGCCGCCCTCCGTCAAACGATGTCTCTGCCCGAATACTGTCAGCAGCAGGTCTTGAAGATCTGTCCCCCGGCCAACGTCATCCAGCACAGCGGTCAGTTCCCTGGAAAAGCCCCCGCTTTCATACAGGAGCGCCCCAAGCTCGGTATCAGAAGAGACTTGGGGAGCCAAGAGGCAGATATCGGTATTGAAGGTCAGGTTGATGAGGCGGGAGAGGGGGATGGGTCCATTCTGGTGCGCCTGCTCCGCCCGGAGCAGGCCGTCCAGCCCCATCCTGTCGTCCTCGCCCAACGAGGCCAGCCGGATAGCCAGGAGGTCCAATTCCAGAAGGTCCACATCGTGACCGATCATGCCAGGGGTGATGCCGGGATAACAGATCTGGGTCAATTCATTTTTACACTTCTGACCGTCCTTGATTCGTGCCTTCTGGAGCGCGTCGTGATACTCTGCCAGGGTACACGGCATGGCCAGCATGGTGGCCGTCTCATATCCTTTGGGGCCGTTGCTGCTGATCTCCACCTCAAATATGATCTGATTCAAAGATACATACCTCCCATCTCCGGGGCCTGTTTCTCCAAAGCAGGTCCGAACCGCTCCTACTCGGTCTGGATGCTCCAGTCCTCGAAGTTCCACAGGGAGACATAGAGTTCACCGCCGGGTACCTGGATCGCCCGCTGCCCGAAGCCCTCGCCCCAGCCGTCTGACGCCTGGCCGGTGATGTATTCTTTCAGCGTGGCCATCTCCTCGGGTGTGAGGTTTCCCGCCACCCGGCACTCCGCCACGCCCCACAGCTGGCCCTCCCGGGCCTCTGCGGTGAACACGGCGGAGCGGACTTTATCGTTGACACTGTCCGTCTCATGATACCAGTGCATCAGGCCCCGCTCTGTCTCCTCGGGCATACGCTCCCGAATAAGCGCGGCCAGGATGTTATCCTCGTAGTCCAAAAGGGTCCGGCCGTCCCATACTTGCCCGTCCTCGGACAAGCCCCACTCATCCCGGGAGTAAAAATCGGAGATCAGGGGCATGTAGAGTTTCAGCGTGGTGGGTTCCGGGGGCGAGACCGCAAAGCGGTCCTCCCCCATGACCAGCCCAAGGCCCCGGCCATTGTCCCAACGCACATGAAAGGTCCCCAGGTCATCGATATGCACCAGGGTCCCCATGCTCCCAGGTGAGACAGGCTGCGGATCGTTCCCCATCTCGGTCAGCCTGATGCGGCTGCCCGGGGGATACTGCTCCCGCAGAAATTCCAGCCACTCTCCCGGTGGTGCGTTCATGCTGCGGCCCCCCGTCACGCCCACTCCAGGACGAACAGGATAGACACCACCTGCTGGTCCACCGGCTCAGACAGGGCGGACACCACCGCGTCGTAGGTCAGGGGCAGGGAGCCGTCCAGGGGGACGGTCCAGTCCCCGGTCAGGGACAAGGTTTCGGTCGTGCCCTCTGTCGCTGTCTCCGCCCCGTTGAGGGCAAAGCCGATGAGCTGGCTGTCCACCTTTTTCGATGCCATGTCAGTGCCATAGGGCACCAGCGTCCAGCCATTGACGGTGGACACGGTGATGCCGGTCACCTTTACGGCGGCGGTGGAGTGGTTCACCACCTCCGCGTTGCTGGCGGCGTACACTTCCCCTTGCTCGCTCACCGTCAGGGCCAGGGTCACAGGAACCGTCACGGAGAACACGGGGATGAGTTCCCAGTGGGCGTAGTAGGTGGTAGGGCTTGTGGCCGTGTAGACGGTGTCCCCGGTCACTTGCTCACCGCCCTCCGCTTCCGTGAACCAGCCCAGGAAGGTGTAGCCGTCCTTCAGCGGCTGGGTGGGTAAAATCAACTTTTCCCCGTAGGTCTGCTGGGTCGTTTGGGTCTGGCCGTCTCCCAGGTCCCAGGTGATGGTGTACTCGCCGGCCTCCCACCGGGCGTAGTACGTCGTGGGCCCGGCGGTGGTGTAGGTGGTGCTGGCCGTCACCTGGGTGCCCCCGGTCTCACTGGTGTACCAGCCCTGGAAGGTATGCCCGGTCTTGCCGGGAGTGACGGGCAGGGTCAACGGCTGGCCGTAGGTCTGGCTGGTGGTCTGGGTCTGTCCATCTCCCAAGTCCCAGGTGATAGTGTACTGGTTGGCGGTGAACTGGGCGTAGAAGGTCCGGGCAGAGGTCACGGTCACCGTGTTGTACAGGCTGCCGCCGCTGGCGCTGGTGTACCAGCCCTTAAAGCTGTGGCCGGTCTTGGTCGGGGTATGGCCCGGCGCGGTGGCGGTGGAGCCGGAGGTCACCGAAGTGGTCACCGAGCCGCTGCCGTTCACCGTGCCCCCGTTGGCGGAGGCGTTCCAGGTCACGGTCACAGACATGGAGTAGGAGCAGCTGTCGCACCGCCCGTCCCCGTTGCCGTCGCTGTGGCTGCCGTAGTCATAGGTGCTGTAGCCGCAGTCGGAACAGGTCTGGGTCCGCCTATGTTGCGTACTGGAATAGGAGGACCAGGAGCCGTAGGAGAAGCTGTGGCTCTCCCGGCTGGTGCCCAGGGTGCCGCCGCAGGTGGGGCAATAGGTGGTCACCGTGTGCTGGCTGGAGCTGTAGCGCTCATAGTCTGTGGCCTCGGTGTGGCGGCCATAGTCGTAAGAGCCCTCACCGCAATCCTCGCAGTATCCATAGCGGCGGTGCTGGGAAGCAGTGTAATACTCCCAGTCCTCATACACCGTCCGGCCGTGGCTGGTGCCGCTGTCCACCAGGTCCCCGCAGTCGTCGCAGTATTCATACCAGTCGCAGCCATCCCACTCCCGGGTGGTATAGCGGTGGTCGCAGGATGTGCTCCCGCCGTCGCCCCCCGAGCCGCCGCTGCTGTACCCGCACAGGGAGCAGGGGTTGCCGGAGTGGGATCCAGTGCCATTGAAGGTATAGGCCGAGCACCCGGTGCAGCCGGCATAGCGGGTGTGGGTGGAGGCGTCGTTGGGCTCATAGAAGATGTAAAAGGAGCAGGACGAGCAGGCGCAGTTGCCGATGGCGCAGTCCGGGATGAGCTGGATGCCGTACACATCGGCGGGGTGGATGTGCCGCCCGTCCCCGGCCCAGTCGTAGGTGGTCACCCGGATAGCGCCATACTGCTCACTGGCCGGGACGCAGACGGTAGTCTCCACCTCGCCGTCCACCGCAAAGGCCCCCGGGGTGACGGTAAACTCATGCCCGTCCTGATAATAGAACAGGATGCGCTTCAGGCTGGGGCAGCCCGCAAAGGCTTCTGTGCCGATGACCGGGGTGGTGTAGGGGATCTCCGCCGAGGTGAGGTTTTCACAGCCGGTGAACCAGTAGGCCAGATCGGAGATGGCCAGGTCCGCCATGTCGTAGAACCAGACCTCTTTGATGTCCGCCCGGAAGTCCGCCCAGGGCTGGTCCTCGGGGGACTGGAACCGCTCCGTGTCCCCGGACCCGGCGATGGTCAGGCGGCCGGAGGAACTGAGGGACCAGGTCACGTCAGAGTCCCCCACGGTGCCGGACCGCTCCGGCCCGGCGGCAAACGAGAAGGACGCCATGGACATGGCCAGGCAAAGCGCCAGGAGCAGGGTCAAAAGCCGTTTCAAATTCTTCATCAGTGAATCCCTCCTTAGTCTGCCGCCGTCGCCGCGAGGGTGAACACCACGGTGGCGGCCTTGACGGCGCTGACTTCGCTGGCGGTGTCCACCTTGGCCTGGTACTGGATGGCCAGGGCCTGGCCCGCCTGAATGGCGGGGAACGCCTCATCGGTGATGGCTAGATCTCCCGCTCCACAGGTGGGACAGCCGTTGAGGGACAGGGCGATGGTGTTCCTACCGCCGGAGAAGTCCTCATAGCTGCCGATGTCGTAGGCTCCCGGCTGGACGGCCACCGCCGTGACCTGGATGGAGCCGCTGTCTGCCGTGTTGCGGATGGCGGCGTTGGTGGCAGTCACCACATAGCCGTCCACCACCGAGATGGGCAGAGCGGCTGGCACCGTCACGGACAACCGCTGCTCGGTGTTCACGATGGTCAGGGTGACAGGGACTTCGTGCCGCTGGGACGTGGCAGAGGCGGACAGGGCCAGGGAGGCCGCCGCTGTTAAACCTAAGAATAAAGCTAACATTCTGTGCTTCAAAACTCGCACCTCCTATTACAGATTCCAGAGATAGGCCACATGGAGGGTCACCGCCAGGTCCAGGGTGCCCACCGTCTGGCCGTCCCGCAGAGCAGTGATGGTGGCAGTACAGGGATAATTGCCCAGGGGCAGGGCCTCGATGAGGGTGAGGGCCAGCTGGGTGCCGCCAGGGGCGATCTCCACCGGCTCGGCCACCAGCTCCCCGGTGTCATCCCGGCGCAGTTCCACCCGGTAGAGGTCGGTGGCGCTCTGGTTGGTGATCTCCGTCACCAGGGCGGTCTCGTCCTCGGTGGCATACAGGTGGGCGGGCATGCTGATGGATATCTCGCTGTCCTCCAGGGTGCCGTTCACCTTGTCCTGTTCGGCCAGGATGTCCGAGATGTCGTAGAAGATGACCTCGGTCTCGTCAAAGGCTTCCGCCCGGTCCGTGATGGTGACTTCGATGTCCTCATAGACGGCCAGGGTGGAGTCCCGGTCAAAGATGACCTTTACCGGCCCGTCCACCCGGCACACCACCAACTCGGCCACATCGGTGCCGTTGTTCATCCAGACAGCGTCCGTGCCGCCGCCCCAGACCACCACCCGGCCTGTGACGGTGACGTTGTCCAGGGTAACTGCTCCGTCCGCCGCCCCGCAGCCGATGA
>JAHZFC010000107.1 GCA_019421525.1 Clostridiales bacterium | reverse complement strand
ATTTCTTTTGACAGCGCCAAAAGAAACGGTGTCGGACCGCCAAAGAAAAGCGCTGTGCAGGTCCTTGGGTGCGTCCCACTCAACGACCGGCGCACCATGTCAGGACACAGGAAGCATCCCCTTCCGCTGCCGCTCCTCAGCACCATGTTTCAATATTTGCACCCCAATAGGCCGCGCCTGGCTCACCTTGCTTTCGCGGCAGGCGCGTCCCGTGGGCCCGGCGGTGTCCTACGACTGCCAGCGCAGCGGCAGCGGAAAGCGGGGGCAGGGTGTGTCAGCTTACCTCACGCCGGAAAGAGACGGATGCACCATTGGGATGCTCTCCCGTAAAAAATGGGGGTCCTTAGGGGGTAAGGGCCCTATGGAGCCCGGCCGCCCTTCCGGCCGGCGCTCCATCCGGGCCCGTCCCCCTGAGCGTGTCTTTGGGTACTTTCTGCACGAGCAGAAAGTACCTCGCCGCAAGGCGAAACCTTGCACACCGTTTCTTTTGGCGCTTACAAAAGAAATGGTTTTTGGAGAATACATCCCAAAGGCGCAGCCTTTGGACGAAAGGTCCCAAGGGCGCCAGCCCTTGGATCATATACAAAACTTCCACATTTTTGTGGGTCCCCCTGTGGAGGGCTGTGGAAGTCTTTTTGTCCACAGTTCCGCCTGTGGCTGCTGTGGAGATCCTGTGGATGTTCTGTTGAGGCGTCAGTCCCTGTGGTTTCAAGGCATGCGAAAGTTTTCCACAGCTTCCGCGCCCCCTACGACGATATACTAGATCTGATATCCCTCTCCTCCTCTCCGGCGGAGAGATCCCCGACCATTCCCAGGCCAGCAAGGCACCTGGACCACATATCCCTCCTTGGGAAGCAGAAAGGAATGATACACAAATGAAATTCTCCTGTGAAAAGGCTCTTCTCCTGTCCGCCATCAACACCGCCGGCCGGGCGGTAGCTGCGAAGAGCTCCATCCCGGCCCTGGAAGGCATCCTGGCGGAAGCGGATGCACACGGCCTGCGGCTGACAGGATATAACCTGGAAACAGGCATCACAACCCTGATCGAAGCAGATGTGTCCCAAGAGGGCTCCCTGGTGCTGTCTGCCCGGCTGTTCGGTGAGATCGTCCGAAAGCTCCCGGACGATGTGGTGTCCGTCAGCACTGACGGCAACAACGTGAGCATCGTCTGCGGCCCCACCTCCTTTGATATCGTGGGCAGCGACCCCAGGGAATTCCCCGAGCTGCCCGAGGTGGATGAGGGCAACACCCTGTCCATCACCCAGGAAAAGCTCAAGGGCATGATCTCACGGGTGATCTTTGCGGTGAGCGACAATGAGAGCCGTCCCATCCACACCGGCGCTCTCTTTGAGGTAGAGGGGGAGGAGCTGACCATGGTGGCGGTGGACGGATACCGCCTGGCCCTCCGGCGGGAGGCCATCTCCGGCAAGGATGGCGCGGCCTCCTTCTCCTTTGTGGTCCCCGGCGCCGCCCTGAGCGAGGTGGAGAAGATCTGCGCTGACTGCGACCAGCTGGTGTCCATCACCGAGGGACGGCGGCATGTCACCTTCCAGATCGGCTCCACGGTGCTGGTGGCCCGCCGGCTGGAGGGGGAGTTCCTCAACTACCGCCAGACTATCCCCCAGAACAATTCCATCTCCGTGGAGGCGGATACCAGGACCCTCCAGGTGTCCATCGACCGGGCCTCCCTCATCATCAACGACAAGCTCAAGAGCCCCCTGCGCTGCAGGTTCGAGGACGGATCCCTGTCCATCACCTCCCGGACGGCCATCGGCTCGGCCTTTGACCGCTGTGAGATCACCGGGGACGGCAAGGGGCTGGAGATCGGCTTCAATAACCGTTTTTTGATGGACGCGGTGAAGGCCGCCCCCGCCGACCGGGTGCGGCTGGAGCTCAATACCCCCACCTCTCCCTGTCTGCTGCTGCCGGTGGAGGGGGAGGAGGATAACTTCCTCTATATGGTGCTGCCCGTCCGGCTGAAGGCAGGGGAGTGAGCCCGTGATCGGGGCAAGGAAAAGGAGAGGAGCTTTCCCATGCAGGAAGAGCATATCAAGATCGAAACGGAGTTCATCAAACTGGATTCTCTTCTGAAATTCGCCAATGTGGTCCCCACCGGCGGGGAGGCCAAGCTGGCCATCCAGGACGGGGACGTCACCGTCAACGGACAGGTGTGCACCATGCGGGGCAAGAAGATCCGGCCCGGGGACCGGGTGGAGATGGGCGGACAGATCGCTCTGGTGGTGGAATGATCGTCAAGGCCATCACCCTGGACTTTTTCCGCAATTACCTCCATCTGGAGGCGGCCTTCCACCCGGGGGTGAACGTCATCTGTGGGGACAACGCCCAGGGCAAGACCAACCTGCTGGAGGCCATCGCCTATCTGTCCTCCGCCTCCTCCCACCGGGCCCGGTTCGACCGGGAGCTGATCCAGTTCGGCGTGGACCACGCGTTTATCCAGGGGGAGGTGGCCAGCCGCGGGCGGGACTTCACCCTGGAGGCCTCCCTCCACCGGGGGGCGCGGCGGCAGCTGCGCTCCAATGGGGTGCGGCTGAAAAACGCCGGGGAGCTGTCCGGTATCTTGACCACTGTCCTCTTCTGCCCGGAGGACCTGTACCTCATCCGGGCGGGAGCAGACGATCGGCGAAAGTTCCTGGACCAGTGCATCTGCCAGCTGCGGCCCAGGTACGCCGTGGCCCTGGCGGAGTACAAGCGGCTGCGGGAACATAAGACCCGCATCCTCCGGGACAGCGCGGAGCACCCGGACCTGCTGGACACCCTGGATGACTTCTCCCTGCGTATGGCCCAATGCGGGGCCATCCTGATCCACTACCGGGCCCACTTCATCAAAAAGCTGCGGCAGACCGCCCCGCCCATCCACACGGATTGCTCCGGTGGGCGGGAGCGGCTGGAACTGGACTACCACACCGTGTCTACCGTCACAGACCCGGAGGCGCCCCCCAAGGTATTGCTCCCCCAGCTGCTGGACCACCAGGAGAGCCACCGCCAGGCGGAGATCGAGTCACGCTCCTGCCTGTCCGGCCCTCACAAGGACGATCTGGTGGTGTCTATCGACGGCAGCGCGGCAGGGGCCTATGCCTCCCAGGGGCAGACCCGCACGGCGGCCCTGGCCCTCAAGCTGGCCGCCCGGGAGATCTTCTACCAGGACACGGAGGAGTGGCCGGTGCTGCTGCTGGACGATGTGCTCAGCGAGCTGGACGGCCTCCGGCAGGAATTCGTCCTCAACCGCATCACCTCCGGCCAGGTATTCATCACCTGCTGTGAGGAAGAAAAGCTCGTCCGTTTCCGGGAGGGCAAGGCGTTCCATATCCAGGGCGGCAGGCTGGTGTGATGAATACCTGATTCGGCGCGGATGCGCCGTACAAGTATGTTTGCGGAGCAAACATCTTGGCGCAGACCGAATCCATTTCGGTCGAGCAGGATGAAAAGGGGCCCCCACGGGGCCTGACCCGTGGGGAGATCCATCACCTGCTGTGAGGAAGAAAAGCTCGTCCGTCTCCGGGAGGGCAAGGCGTTCCATATCCAGGGCGGCAGGCTGATTTGAAGAGGGTCCGTCAGGAGGAAGGGAGGTCATGGGGATGTATCTCCATCTGGGGCAGAATGTGATGGTCCCCTTTGATGAGATCGTCGGGATCTTTGACCTGGACAACACCACCTGGTCCCACCGGACCCGCCGCTTCCTGGAGCGGGCGGAGACCTGCGGACAGGTGATCACAGTGGGGGATGACCTTCCCCGCTCCTTTGTGCTGTGTCAGACGGAGGGGGGAGACAGCCAGGTGTATATCTCCCAGGTGAATACCGCCACCCTCATCCGCAGAGTGGAACAAAACAGATCAGAATGAACAGGAGGCGTTCCGCATGGGGAACATCGAATACCTTTGGAAGGATAGAAAACGATATTTCGGCCTGCCCATCAGCTTTACGAGATACCGGCTGAGCGAGGACCGCATCTTCCGGGAGAAGGGGCTGCTCAACCTCAGGGAGGAGGAGGTGCTCCTCTACCGGGTGCGGGATCTGGAGGTCACCCGGTCCCTTTGGCAGCGGATCTTCCGGGTGGGCACGGTGTGCGTGCACTCGTCGGATAAGACCAGCCCCCATCTGGACCTGGAGAACGTCCGCGATCCCAAGCAGGTCAAGGAGCTCATCTTTGAAAAGGTGGAGCAGGCCAAGGACGCGCGCCGGATGCGGGCCACAGAGCTGCTGGACGGGGACAGCGACGGCTTTGACGGCGTGGAGGACGATCCCTGCGGGGAGGACTGGTGAGCAGTCCAGGCTGCTGCCTGTCCTGTCAGAGAGAAAAAAGCAAGGCTGCGACCGGCCTGTGCCGACCGATATGGGGCAGGGGCCGGTCCAGCGGGAAGTCCGGTTTCCGGCAGTCCACCTGACAGGCGGGCTGCCGGAAACCGGGGTTTTGAGATCATCGAGCGGAGGAAACAAGCTATGTCTGAACAAATGAAGCATCATGATCCCACCATGGTGGACCATGAATATAATGCCGCGGAGATCCAGGTGCTGGAGGGGCTGGAGGCGGTCCGGAAGCGTCCGGGCATGTATATCGGCTCCACCTCCTCCTCCGGGCTCCACCACCTGGTGTATGAGATCGTGGACAACGCCATCGACGAGGCGCTGGCCGGCTACTGCGATCATATCACCGTGGAGATCCTGGAGGGGGATGTGATCCGGGTCACCGACAATGGCCGCGGCATCCCGGTGGACATCCAGCAGCAGACCGGGCGGCCCGCCCTGGAGGTGGTATACACCGTCCTCCACGCCGGCGGTAAGTTCGGCGGCGGCGGCTATAAGGTGTCCGGCGGCCTGCACGGCGTGGGCGCGTCGGTGGTCAACGCCCTGAGCGAATGGCTGGAGGTGCGGGTGCACAAGAACGGCCAGATCTACGAGATGAGGTTTTCCCGGGGAAACATCACCCAGGAGATGAAGATCGTCGGCCAGACCGACCACACCGGCACCGAGGTGGTGTTCAAGCCAGACCCGGAGATGTTCGAGGACACAGTGTACGACTATGAGACCCTCCACAAGCGTATGCGGGAGCAGGCCTTCCTCAACGCCGGCGTGCGCATCCTCATGGCGGACCGCCGCCCCGGACAGGAGCAGGAGGAATCCATGCACTATGAGGGGGGCATCCGGGAGTTCGTCACCTTCATCAACAAGAACAAGACCCCCCTTCACGAGAATGTCATCTATATGTCCGGCTCCAAGGACGACTCCATGGCTGAGATCGCCATGCAGTACAACGACAGCTATAACGAGATCATCGTCTCCTTTGCCAACAATGTCCACACCCCGGAGGGAGGCATGCACGAGGAGGGCTTCAAGCGGGCCCTGACCAACGTGCTCAACGCCTATGGAAAAAAGGTCAACCTCCTGAAAGGGGAGGAAAAGGTGTCCGGTGAGGACTGCCGGGAGGGCCTGACCTGCGTGATCTCGGTGAAGCTCACCGAGGCTCAGTTCGAGGGCCAGACCAAGGCCAAGCTGGGCAACAGCGAGATCCGGACGCTGGTGAACAATGTGGTGTCCGACAGGCTGGAGCAGTACCTGGAGGAGAACCCCGCCGTGGGCAAGGCCATCCTGGAAAAGGCCATGATGGCCAGCCGGGCCAGGGAGGCCGCCCGCCGGGCGCGGGAGAACATCCGCCGGAAAAACGCCCTGGAGGGGGCCACCCTGCCCGGCAAGCTGTCCGACTGCAATGAGCGGGACCCGGCCCTCACCGAGATCTACATCGTCGAGGGCGACTCCGCCGGCGGCTCGGCCAAGCAGGGCCGGGACTCCCGGTATCAGGCCATCCTCCCCTTGTGGGGCAAGATGCTCAACGTGGAGAAGGCCCGGGCGGACAAGGTGTACGGCAATGACAAGCTCACCCCGGTGATCACCGCCCTGGGCGCCGGGCTGGGGGATGAGTTCGATGAGAACAAGCTGCGCTACCACAAGGTCATCATCATGGCCGATGCCGACGTGGACGGCGCCCATATCCGCACCCTGCTGCTGACCTTCTTCTTCCGTTTCATGCGGCCCCTGATCGACCGGGGGTATGTCTATGCCGCCGTCCCGCCTCTTTATAAGCTGGTCCGGGGCAAGACCACACGGGTGGCCTTCTCCGACGAGGAGCGGGACGCCATCTCCGCCGAGATGCGGGGGGACAATCCCAACACCAAGATCGCCATCAGCCGGTTCAAGGGCCTGGGCGAGATGGACGCCCATGAGCTGTGGGAGACCACCATGAACCCGGAGACCCGCACCCTCAAGCGCATCACCCTGGACGACGCGGTGCGGGCGGACGAGATCTTCACCCTGCTCATGGGGGAGAAGGTGGAGCCCCGCCGGGAGTATATCGAGCAGAACGCGGCCAAGGTGCTGAATTTGGATTACTGAGAAGCGCGGAGCGCCCGGGAGCAGGGAGCCTGGACCGGAGCGACGGGCAAAACCCAAGGCGGGCACAGCCCGGCCGGATTTGCCCGGAGCCGCAGGGAAGGCGACCGTCGCGGAGGGCGCGCAGCGTGACAGCACGAAGCGCCCGGCCCGAAACATGAAATCGAAACAGGCAGAAGGGAGTGTGGCTGCTCCCCAATGCCGAATGATGAGGAGGAACCTCCAACCATGGCAAAAGACGAACACCTGAGCCAGGATATCTCTTTTCCTGACCAGAAGATAGTGGACATCAACCTGGAGCACGAGATGGGGAGCGCGTACATCGACTACGCCATGTCCGTCATCGTGGGCCGGGCCCTGCCTGACGTGCGGGACGGCCTGAAGCCGGTCCACCGGCGCATCCTCTACTCCATGTATGAAAGCGGCCTGACCTCGGACAAGCCCTTCAAGAAATCCGCCACCTGCGTGGGCGACGTGCTGGGCAAATACCACCCCCACGGCGACCAGTCGGTGTACGACGCCCTGGTCCGTCTGGCCCAGGACTTCTCCATGCGCTATCCCCTGGTGGACGGCCACGGCAACTTCGGCTCCGTGGACGGCGACCCCCCGGCCGCCTACCGTTATACTGAGGCCAGAATGTCCAAAATCTGCAATGAACTCATGCGGGACATCGACAAGGACACCGTGGACTGGGACCCCAACTATGACGAGTCCACACAGGAGCCCCAGGTGGTGCCCTCCCGGTTCCCCAACCTGCTGGTGAACGGCTCCTCCGGCATCGCTGTGGGCATGACCACCAATATCCCGCCCCACAACCTGCGGGAGGTCATCGACGCGTGCATCTGCGTGCTGGACGACCCCGACGCCACCCTGGACGACCTGATGGAGCACATCAAGGGCCCGGACTTCCCCACCCGGGGGATCATCATGGGCCGCTCCGGCATCCGGGCGGCCTACGCCACCGGCAAGGGGCACATCCGGGTCCGGGCCCGCACGGAGATGGAGGAGTTCGGCAATGGCCGCACCCGCATCATCGTCACAGAGCTTCCCTACCAGGTGAACAAGGCCCGGCTGGTGGAGAACATCGCCGACCAGGTGAAGGACAAGCGGCTGGAGGGCATCTCCGGACTGCGGGACGAGTCCGATAGCAAGGTGGGTATGCGTTTCGTCATCGAGCTGAACTAGCGCGCCAAGCCCCAGGTGACCCTCAACCGCCTGTTCGCTCAGACCCAGATGCAGTCCACCTTC
>JAHZFC010000106.1 GCA_019421525.1 Clostridiales bacterium | reverse complement strand
CGGCGATGCGGCCCTGGTGGAGGATGATGCCGCCGATGAGCTGCACCCGGTAGGGGCGCATGCCCAGCACACGGTCGGCCGCCTCCCGGCAGGCGGCAAAGGCCTCGGGGAGGATGTCGTCCAACGTCTCCCCCTTGGCCAGGCGGGCCTTGAACTCGTCGGTCTTGGCCCGCAGCTGCTGGTCGGACAATGCCTTGTATTCGTCGGAGAGCGCCTCGATCTTATCCACGATGGGGGTCAGCGCCTTGACCTCCCGCTGGGATCGGGTGCCGAAGATCTTGTTGATCAGACCCATAACTTCTGTGTCCTTTCTTCTTTCAGCGGGTCACAGAGACCCAATTTAACTGGTACAGTATATCACAACCCCAGAGGAGAAAAAAGAGGAAATTGTAAAAAGATGCCCACAAAAACCCACGCATCATTCGGGAAATTTGACCGCCTGGGCCGCGCCGTCCCGGGCCTCTGATCCTTCCCGCCCCGCCCTGCGTCCAATTGACATTTTTCCCCATCCGTGTTATGATCTTGATCGCTATAAAACACCTTCCTGCCGGAAGCTCCTCCATCCGCGTCCCGGGGCCTGTGCCCCAGAAGAAAGAGGGTACCCGATCCATGCCGACCAGCATAAAGATCAGATATCATATCTTGGCCATATCGTGTGTCCTGCTCGGCCTGGCCTGCCTTTACCTTTTTTCAGACCGTGTGAACTCTGCCCGGGGATCTGTCACGACCGCGGATGAGATCATCCAGGACGCCTATTCCACTGTGCTCCATTCTTTGGAAAACGCCTGTGAAAAGGAGGGGGAGCTGACCGCGGATGACCTCCTGCATCTAAAAACAAGCGTGGATCTCCTGTGCGGGCAGCTAAAGTTCTTTTTGAACACAGAGCAAAAATACGAGCTGGGCGATATGTCCTTTGCGTACCGTACATTTCTGGAGCTTTCCGCGAGCCTCATCGACGTCATCGGCGCGGCAGCTTCCACAGGCTCTCTGCCCCCGGATCTGAAGGGCGAGCTTGAGTCCCTCTATGGAGCCATCCGGTCAGAGCCCGATGTCCTGAGCGCTGCACGGGCGCTGGACGGGTCTGAGGCCCTCGATGGAAGCCTCGATACCCTGCCCGCTGCCACAGGGATGGCTGCACCGTGAGAAAAGGGCCCCGCCATCTCCCGCCCTGCCCACCAGAAGTTTCCCGGGAACGCCCCGTCCCATCCTCTCACGGTTTTCCCGTGCACCGCTTTCCCGAAAGCGGTCCATCCCACAGCTCCACTTTCCTCAGTCAAAGTGCTGGGGCATCCCGCCGGATCTGTCCGCTCTGCGGGGAGATCTCCCAAAATTTCACTTTCCTGTTGACAGATGTCGGGCGGAGGGATATAATACCCCCAAATTGAACCACTGATAGAGGCGCGGTACCGATGAGTACCCGGAGGGCATGGACAACTGCCTCCGGCGAAAGGCGTCGCCGCCGAAGGGCATGGAGCTGGTCCGGCTCCATGTTGCCTGGGCCGCAGGGGAATACCCGGCGGACTGTCACACTTCCCGTGTGAAGCGCTATCATGGCGGAAACGATCCTCTTTCCCCGGAGAGGGCATTTGTTGACCATGATCGCATCAAGCGGTTCATGGTCATTCTTTTTGCCATGCAAAAAGAAAAAGCAAAAGAAAAGAGGAGACAAAACATGAAAAGAAGGACCTTAGCCCTGCTGCTGAGCGCCGCCATGGCGTTCTCCCTGGCCGCCTGCGGCGCCGATCCCGGCGACACCACCTCCGACACTCCCGACACCACCTCCGCCGCCCCCGACAGCTCCGAGCCCGGCAGCGAGACCTCCGCAGACCTGTCCGAAACCATCCAGGGTGTGGAGGACGGCGTGCTCACCGTGGGCATGGAGTGCGCCTACGCCCCCTATAACTGGACGCAGACCGACGACTCCAACGGCGCGGTGCCCATCTCCAACAACCCCGGCTCCTATGCCAACGGCTATGACGTGATGATCGCCCAGCGGATCTGCGACGAGTACGGCTGGGAGCTGGAGGTCATGGCCCTGGAGTGGGGCGGCCTCGCCGCCGGCATCCAGTCCGGCACCATCGACGTGGCCATCGCCGGCCAGTCCATGACCGCTGAGCGCATGGAAGAGGTGGACATGGCGGGCCCCTATTACTACGCCACCATCGTGTGCGTCACCACCGCCGACTCCCCCAACGCCAGCGCCACCTCCATCCAGGACCTCACCGGCACCTGCACCGCCCAGTCCGGCACCATCTGGTACACCTCCTGCCTGCCCCAGATCGAGGGGGCTGAGATCCAGACCGCAGCCGAGACTGCCCCGGCCATGATCATGGCCCTCCAGAGCGGCACCGTGGACTTCATCTGCACCGACCTGCCCACCGCCTCCGCCGCCGCGGCCAAGGACGAAGACCTGGTCATCCTGGACTTCTCCGGCACCGACGGTGACTTCCAGTTCGCCAGCGAAGAGGAGCGGGCCGAGAACGTCAACATCGGCATATCCGTGGAGAAGGGCAACACCTCTCTGCTCAACGCCCTGAACGACTACCTGTCCACCATGACCGCCGATGACTTCAACGCCCTCATGGATGAGGCCATCGCCGTCCAGCCCGAGATCTAATGCATCTGTTGTCCGCCGGGAGGGCGTTTGCCCTCCCGGCGCTTTCACAGAAGAGAGGAGTTTCTCCATGGATAAACTGATCGAACTTTTCATGGACATGGGCAGATTGTGGGACACCTATCATATGCAGTATTTGATCGGCATCCGCAACACCCTGATCCTGGCGGTGGCGGCCACCCTGATCGGCTTTCTCATCGGCCTGGTGTGCGGCATCCTCAATACCATCCCCTACACCAGGCAGGATCACGTCGTCAAGCGATTTTTCCTCAAGCTGGTGCGGGTGGTGGTGCGCATCTATGTGGAGGTGTTCCGGGGCACCCCCATGGTGCTCCAGGCGGTGTTCATCTACTATGGCCTGCCCTTCTTCACCGATCAGGCCCTCCAGTTCCGGGGCTATTCCGGCATGTGGATCGCCTCGCTGCTGGTGGTGTCCATCAACACCGGGGCCTACATGGCGGAATCCGTCCGGGGCGGCATCATCTCCATCGACCCCGGCCAGACCGAGGGGGCCAAGGCCATCGGCATGACCCACGTGCAGACCATGACCAGTGTCATCCTGCCCCAGGCCTTCCGGAACATCCTGCCCCAGATCGGCAACAACTTCATCATCAACATCAAAGACACCTCGGTGATGTTTGTCATCGGCTTCACGGAATTTTTCGCCGCCCACCGAAACATCGTGGGGGTCAACAATATGTATTTCCAATCCGCTGCCATCGAGATGATCGGCTACCTGACCATGACGCTGATCTTCTCCTTCCTGCTGCGGCTGCTGGAACGGTATCTGGACGGCAGCAGCAGCTACCAGCTGGTGCAGGATGACGCGCTGACCATGACCGCCGGCACTTACAGCCATCCCAGCCGGGGCACGCCCTTCGACGAGCGCAGCAAGGAGGAGCGGGAGCGCACCCGGCAGGCGCTCAAGCACGGACGGAACAGGGGGGAACGGTAATGAACAACGACGCCATTTTAGAGGTCCGGCACCTGTCCAAATCCTTCGGGGACCACCAGGTGCTCCGGGACATCGACTTCACTGTCCGGCCCGGGGACGTGACCAGCATCATCGGCGCCTCCGGCTCGGGCAAGTCCACCCTTCTGCGGTGCATCAACCTGCTGGAGACTCCCACCAGCGGCCAGATCGTTTTCCACGGCCAGGACGTCACCGGCAGGGGCGTCGACCCCTCCCGGTACCGGTCCAAGGTGGGCATGGTGTTCCAGTCCTTCAACCTGTTCAACAACATGACCGTGCTGGACAACTGCGTGGTGGGCCAGGTGAAGGTGCTGAAAAAGTCCAGGGCCGAGGCCCGGGAGAACGCCATGAAGTACCTCGACCAGGTGGGCATGACCCCCTATATCCACGCCAAGCCCCGGCAGATCTCCGGCGGCCAGAAGCAGCGGGTGGCCATCGCCCGGGCCCTGGCCATGGAGCCGGAGGTGCTCCTGTTCGACGAGCCCACCTCCGCTCTGGACCCGGAGATGGTGGGGGAGGTGCTCTCCGTCATGCGGGACCTGGCCCAGGGCGGCATGACCATGCTGGTGGTCACCCACGAGATGGCCTTTGCCCGGGATGTCTCCAGCCATGTGGTGTTCATGGCCGACGGGGTCATCTGCGAGCAGGGCGACCCCCATCAGGTCTTTTCTGACCCGGCCCAGCAGCGCACCCGGGAATTTTTGTCCCGCTTCATGGAGCGGTGACCGCCTCTTCCCCCTTGTCACTTTACGTCCCCTCCGGGCGGTCCTGCCGTCCGGAGGGGACGCTTTTTCTTCCCGTCCGCGCCCCAGGTTTCGACCGTTTTCCCCCGCCCGGTGTGGTAAGCTGAGCTCGTCCCCTTTTTTGCCCGGCGTGACCACTTTCTTTTACATAGGCACTTGCTATTTTCCCGTGGGATGGTACAATATCCTAAGGGCGCTCCATCCCGGCCGGCGGCCGAAGGGGGACGCTGGCCCCACACTTTCCCGGGAGGACATGCCGCCATGACCCGTGACCAAGCCTTTGAGTTTTTAGACCGCACCGCCCGGGGCATCGCGGAGATGTTCGGCTCCTCCTGCGAGACCCTGGTCCACGACATGGGAGTGCCCACCCATCCCATTTTGTCCATCTACAACGGCCATGTCTCCGGCCGGGAGGTGGGCTCCACCATGGACATCATGGGCATCGGCCTGGAGCTGGACGAGCAGGCCGCCACCACCGACCAGGTCAACCTGGCCGCCACCACCCCTGACGGCCGGCAGACCAAGTCCTCCACCTTCCACATGATCGGGGAGGACTACAACCTGGCCCTGGGCATCAACTTCGACTACACCTCCCTGGTGTTCGCCGACCGCATCCTGGTGGACCTGATGAGCGCCCGGTCCGACCTCCAGTCCGCCCTTTGGCAGGAGGGGGATTCCAAGCAGCTGGCCGACCTGTTCGACCAGTGCCTGAACACCCTGGGCAAGCCGGTGGACGCGCTGAACAAGAAGGACCGGATGCGCATCATCGCCATGCTGGAGCAGCGCAACGCCTTTTCCTTCCGCAAATCCGTCCCCTATGTGGCCAAGCACCTGGGGGTATCCCGATACACTGTGTACAAATACCTGAGCGAGTTGGCCGGACAGGCCACAGACCCGGAGGAGTAAAGGAGCAATTTCCATGTACAAAGAACAGATCGAAGCCTATTTTGCCGATAAGGAGCCCATGCTGGTGGACGCTGTCAGCCGTCTGGTGGCCATCGACAGCGTGGAGGGGGAGAGCGCCCCCGGCGCCCCCTTTGGCCCCGGCCCTGCCGCCGCTCTGGATGAGGCGCTGAAGCTGGCCGGGGAATGGGGCCTCATCACCCATGACCACGAGGGCTATGTGGGCACCGCCGACCTCAACGACAAGCCCGACGCCCTGCACATCCTGGGCCACCTGGATGTGGTGGCCCCCGGCGAGGGGTGGACCGTCACTCAGCCTTACTCCCCCAAGGTGGTGGACGGCATGCTCTTCGGCCGGGGCACCGAGGATGACAAGGGCCCTGTGGTCGCCTCCCTGCTGGCCATGAAGGCGGTGAAGGACCTGGGCGTCCCCCTGCGGGCCAACTGCCGCATGATCATGGGCACCAACGAGGAGTCCGGCTCCGGCGACATCGCCTGGTATTTCGCCCGCAATCCCTACGCCCCCGCCACCTTTTCCCCCGATGCCGGTTTCCCGGTGATCAATACCGAGAAGGGCGGCTTCAAGCCCACCTTCACCAAGTCTTGGCCTGTCCAGGAGGAATTGCCCCGGCTGCGCTGGCTCCACGGCGGCTTCCGCATCAATGTGCTGCCTGGGGATGCCTCCGCCGCGGTGGAGGGCATCGCCCCGGCGGACATGGTTTCCTATGCCCGGGACATTATGGTGCGCACCGGCATCCAGTTCAGCTACTCGGTGGAAAACGGCCTGACCATCATCCACGCCAAGGGCGCCGGCTCCCACGCCGCCTGGCCTGAGGGGGGCAACAACGCCATCACCGGCCTGGTGGCCCTGCTGGCGGCCCTGCCCCTGGCCGACGGCCCCTGCAAGCAGGCCCTGGAGCAGCTCAATGAGCTGCTGCCCCACAATGACTGCTTCGGCAAGGCCCTGGGCATCGCCCAGGAGGAGCCGGTGGCAGGCAAGCTCACCGTGGCCTTCACTCTGCTGGAGGTGACGGACACCGGGCTGGAGGGCCGCTTTGACAGCCGGGTGCCCCTGTGCGCCACCGAGGAGAACTGCCTGGAGGTGGCCCGCGCCGCCTTTGAGAGCCGGGGCTTCACCTTTACCGGCGAACAGGACAAGCCCCACCACACCTCCGCCGAGACGCCCTTCGTCCAGACCCTCCTCCGCCGCTACGAGCAGTATACCGGCCTGAAGGGGGAGTGCCTGTCCACCGGCGGCGGCACCTATGTCCACGACATCCCCGGCGGCGTGGCCTTCGGCTGTACCCTGCCCGGTTTCGACGCCCATCCCCACGGCGCGGACGAGCGGATCCGCGTGTCTGACTTGATGGTGTCCGCCAAGATGTTTACCCACATCATCCTGGACCTGTGCGCCCAGTGACCATCGGCGGGGGCGGCCCTGCCCATAGAAAAATACAGCAGACAAGGAGGCTGCCAAAGCCATGAAGAGCGACGATTTTTTGGACCCCAAGAACTTTGACAAGATCACCCCCGATATGTATGACGAGCTGAACCAGCAGATCGAGGACATCTGGGAGGGGGGGTGCCACGGGGACTGCGGCTCCTGCGAGAGCGACTGCAACTCCAACGCCTACCCCACCTTCGCCAAGCTCCTGCTGGCGGTGGCCTCCGGCAAGGGGGGCACCGGCAAGTCCACCGTCACCGCCCTGCTGGCCCGCAACCTGGCCGCCCGGGGGCTGAAGGTGGCGGTACTGGACGCGGACCTGGCCGGGGCCTCCATGGCCCAGCTGCTGGGGGCCGCGGGCCCGGTGACCAGCGAGAAGGACAAGGTCAACCCCGTCCAGGTCACCGACCACATCAAGCTCTTGAGCTATAACCTGATCGCCGACGCCCTGTCCGAGCCGGTGCTCTGGCCCGGCGGGGACATCTTCAACGTGGTCAACTACCTGTACACCAGCGGCAGCTGGGGCAATGACAACGACGTGTTCCTCATCGACATGCCCTCCGGAGCGGGGGACGTGCCCATCAACCTGTTCACCGCCTTCCCCGTGGACGGTACCATCATCGTGGGCGAGCCCTCCGAGCTGGCGGTGGTCCCCCTCCAGCGGTGCGTGGCCATGGCCCGGATGTTCCTGTCCGCCCCGGTGGCCTATGTGGAGAACAAGTCCCTGGACGGCGGCGCCCACCTGGCCTCCCGGCTGGACCTGGGGGCCAAGTGCGTGGACTTCGCCCTGCCCCTGTCCCCGGAGCTGGCCTCCGCCCCCGGCGGCGTGGTCACCCCCGCCATGGCCCCCATGGTGGACGAGCTGGCCGACCGGGTGGTCTCCCTGATCCCGTGACAGTGTCCGGCGCGCCCCATGGGCGCGCCGGGCAGACCATCGAAAAAGGCATAGCCTTTTTCGATGGTTAGGCTGCGGCCCGCTGCATCG
>JAHZFC010000105.1 GCA_019421525.1 Clostridiales bacterium | reverse complement strand
TTGCTCCTCCTTTCCCCACCGAACCCGCTTCGCTGGGCTTCGGCGGGGACCCCTTAGCACTGCCTGCGGCCTACGATAGAGCGCCTGGTTCGGCCCCTGCTGTGAGCAGGCGTGTATCGAGGGACCCGGTAAGTTTCTACAACTTCCAATGGAGCGGAAGCGGAAACAGGGAGTAGAAAGTGTCGGCTTACCTCAACGCCGGAAAGAGGACGGTGCACGATCCTATCCTGCGCTCCCGTAAAAACGGGGGTCCGGGGGTGCAGGCGCTTTTGACCGAAGCCCCTAGTCTGGGGCCCCCGCAAAGGCCCAGCGGCCTTTGTGGGGAGAGGACGAGCAAGGGAACGGACGAAGTTTTCGCCGTTAGGCGGAAACGAAGTGAAGTGGACTTTGCGAGGACGAGGGGCTGAAGGTCACTCGCGCCAAACCCCCGGCGTGCTTTTGCCTACTTTTCGCACGAGCGAAAAGTAGGTCGCCGCAAGGCGAAACCTTGCAGACCGTTTCTTTTGGCGCATACAAAAGAAATGGTTTTGGAGGATACGTCCCAAGGACGCAGTTCCTCCATCACCCCTCCGCCGGGAACTGCCGGATGATCTCCATGACATCGGACAGCCACTGGTCCTGGTCCGGGACAGTGGCCTGCCAGATATGATCCGAAACGCCAATTTCCAACTGTCCGTAGAAATTGTAAAATTCAAGCACAACAGCTTGATCTCCATTTTCCTCCGCAGAATCAAAAGTTTCCAGCGTGATATTCCAGCGAAAGTCCCCCGGATCGAGCGGATCAGACCAGCTGTGGTTTCCCAGGGACAGCAGGTTTCCCAGGGCGCGGCGGTAGGTCTGCGCTTCAAAAAGGGACAGCAGCTGGTCAAAGGCGGGGTCCTCCGGGGTGAGGGTCAGGTTATACAGTTCGCTGTCAGAGGAGCCGCTTTGTTGGCTGGCGGTTACGACCAATCGCTGACAGGAAGTAATTTCTGTTCCTGCTGAGAGCTGATCAAGGGTTAGGGGCCGGGTGTACCACAGGCAGAAGCTAGCGGCGGCGAGGACAAGGGCCACGACAACGATCAGGGTGACGCGCTTTTTCTTGGTCATGACAAGTGCCTCCTTTGACGATATTCTGATTGAAATTATTTAATCTATGATGGTAGTTTCGATCTCTGTGCCGTGCTCGGCCAGAAAATCACTCATCCGCTCCGCTACGAATTCTCCGCCCTCCACGGTGCAGTCCAGATAGTTTCTGGTGCTGGCATTGCGGTAGGTGAATTGGCCGACGTGGCATTGCAGGGCGAAGGAGTACTCGTTTATGTAGATGATCCAGGAGGTATCCCCATCCTCCACTGGGACGCCAGTGATCGATGGGTCGATCAGCTCCTCAAGTACACCGGAGATGGTCCGGCGGATGCGGATGTTGGACAGTATTTCCTGAAATTCCTCATAGAGCGGGTCGCCCTCGGCCAGGGAGAGGGACCTTTCCTCTGTCTTTAGCGGGAAAAAATCGCCTGCTTGATGGAATAGCCTGATGTAGACATCATAGTATGGGGATTCCTGCTCCGGCAGGGAAGCGAGCTGGGCGATCGTCACCGGCCGGGTGTACCACAGGCAGAAGATGACGGCGGCGAGGGCAAGGACTAAGATAACGATCAGGGTGACGCGCTTTTTCTTGGTCATGACAAGGACCCTCCTTTATAGAATGAAGATCGACAGGTTGCGAGGGCGGGCTTGGGGAGGCAGGAGAGAGGAGGTCAGCTCCGCTCCTGCTCCCGGATGGGGGCGGCGTTGGCCCGTGTGGCGATGCCGGACTGGATAAGGGCGATGGCCTGCTCCTGGGGCAGGGTCTGCTGCTGGCCAGAGGCCATGTCCTTGACGGACACCACGCCCCTGGCGATCTCATCCTCTCCCAGGAACACCACATAGGGTATGCCGGTCTTGTCGGCGTAGCTCATCTTCTGCTTGAACTTTTTCTGCTCGGTGTACAGCTGGGCCCGCACGCCCGCCTGGCGCAGCTGGGAGGCAAAGGAGATGGCGGGGGACAGGTCGTCGGTCATGGGGAGGATGAGGGCGTCAGCGGGGGCTGTGTTCATGTCCCCGTTCAGCATGCCCTGCTCACTGAGTACGTAGAACAGGCGGGTCAGGCCGATGGAGATGCCCACGCCTGGGAGTTGTTTATCCGTATAATATTCCGATAAGTTATCGTATCGGCCCCCGGAACAGATGGAACCGATCTCCGGGTGGTCCAGCATGGCGGTCTCGTAGACAGTGCCGGTGTAGTAATCCAGACCACGGGCGATGGTCAGGTCCACGGCGAAGTGGTCCTCAGGCACCCCGAAGGCGGCCAGGTACTTCACCACGGTGGTCAGCTCGTCCAGCCCCTGGTCGAAGAGCTCGTTCCGGCCCCGGTATCCCTCCAGGGCGGTCAGCACCTCCTGGTTGCTGCCCTTGATGGCGATGAAGCTCAGGATCTCCCCGGCGGCCTCGCCGGTCAGCCCGATGTCCTCACCCACCAGCAGCTCACGGACTTTGTCCGGACCGATCTTGTCCAGCTTGTCCACCGTGCGCATGATGTCGGGGGCCTGGTCGGTCAGGCCCAGCATGGCGTAGAAGCCGTTCAGGATCTTCCGGTCATTCACCCGGATCTGGAACCGCTCCAGGCCCAGGGCGGTGAAGGTCTTGTAGATGATGGCGGGGATCTCCGCCTCGTTGACGATGTCCAGCTTGCCGTCGCCGATCACGTCGATGTCCGCCTGGTAGAACTCCCGGAACCGGCCCCGCTGGGCCCGCTCCCCCCGGTAGACCTTGCCGATCTGGAACCGGCGGAAGGGGAAGGAGAGGTCAGCGTAGTGCAGCGCCACATACTTGGCCAGGGGGACGGTGAGGTCGAAGCGGAGGGCCAGGTCCGCGTCCCCCTTGGTGAAGCGGTAGATCTGCTTTTCCGTCTCGCCGCCGCCCTTGGCCAGCAGCACCTCGCTGGCCTCGATGATGGGGGTGTCCAGGGGAGTGAAGCCGTAGAGGGAGTAGGAGCGGCGAAGCAGCTCCATCATGCGGTCGAATTGCACCTGCTGTTCCGGCAGCAGCTCCATGAAGCCGGACAGGGTGCGGGGCTTTTGTTTTGCCATAATGTATACTCCTTGTATTTTAATATTTTTTTATTACGATCTAGCCAAGCTTTTCAGGGTACTGCCAGTCAACCGGTAGACCGTCCAGTCCTCCATGGGCTGGGCGCCCAGGGAGAGGTAGAAGTCGATGCTGGGCCGGTTCCAGTCCAGGCACCACCATTCCAGGCGGCCGCAGCCCCTCTCCCCGGCGATCTGGGCCAGGCGGCGGAGCAGGGCCTTTCCATAGCCCCGCCCCCGGAACTCGGGCAGGACGAACAGGTCCTCCAGGTAGAGGCCCGCCCGGCCCAAAAAGGTGGAGAAGTTGTGGAAATACAGGGCGAAGCCCACCTCCCGGCCATCCTCACAGAGGAAAAGGACCTCCGCCTTATGCTGGTCAAAGATCTGATCCTGGAGCAGTTCCACTGTGGCCACCACCTGGTCGGACATATGCTCGTACTCGGCCAGGGCGCGGATGAAGTCCAGGATCAGCGGGCAGTCCCTGGGGACTGCTTCGCGAATGGAGATGTCTGCCAAAACGATCCCTCCGAAAACAGAAAATAATGCTCTCCTCCCATGAGCCGACTGGTTCCATGGGACGAGAGCATTGCCGATGCAACACTTCGTGGTGCCACCCATCTTCGGCGGGGCACAGCCGCTCCGCCCTTTGTCCTTCTGGTGCGGGAAGGGGACCGCGCCCGTCTCCGGGCCCGCTCCGCCGGCGTCTTTCCCGTCCTCCTTGCTGTAGGTGCTCTCAGCAGTTGTCACGCTCGGATTGGACACACGGCCGGGTCGCTTTCCCTGCGTCTCGCTTCCCAAACGGAATTGCCCAGCAACTCCTGGTTTGGAAAGCTCGCTCCGGTCCAAGCTCCCCTGTGTGTCTATCCTCGCGCTTCGCACCCTCTCTGTCCAGCGGTGTGGACGGTACTCATCCGGCTTCTCTGCGGCGATGGGAAAAGGGCGCCTCTCAGACCTTGAGAGGGGCCTTCTTGGGGTTGACGATGTCCCGCCAGTCCAGATCGCCCCGGGCCAGGCCGTGGATCAGCATCTCCGCGCTGCCTGCGTTGGTGGCGATGGGGACGTTGTGCTGGTCGCACAGCTTGACGATATAGCTCAGATCGTCATCCAGATCGGTGGAGTGGGGGTCGTTGAAGAAGATGACCATATCGATCTCGTTGTAGGAGATGCGGGCGCCGATCTGCTGGCTGCCGCCGTGGGCATGGGACAGGAACAGCTGGACGGGCAACCCAGTGGCCTCCGCCACCAGCTTGCCTGTCCGGTTGGTGGCGCAGACGGTGTGTTTGGAGAGGATACCGCAGTAGGCGATGCAAAGCTGCACCATCAGTTCCTTTTTGTTGTCGTGGCTCATCAGGGCAATATTCACGGGGATCCTTCCTTTCTGACCGGGATGCCGGTCAACGTATGTGCAGCAGAGGGACCTTGGCCCCCATCAGCCGCTTGGCGATATTCAAATAGGCGCGGGCCGCGCCCTTGTGGGCGTAGAGCACCAGGGGAACGCCCCGCCCGGCGGCCATCATCACCTGTTTGTCCTCAGGCACGATGCCCAGCAGAGGCAGGCCGGCGGTGTCCATGGCCTGGTCGATGGAGGTGCGCAGCTGGCGGATGAGCTTGGGCTGGACCCGGTTCATCACCAGGTGCATCTCGCTGACCTGGGGCAGCAGTTCGGCCACCGTCCGCTGGGCGTCCCGCAGGGCGGCGGGGTCGGTGGCGGACACCACGACCACCCGGTCCGCCGCGGCCATGGCCAGCTGGAAGCCGTCGCCCAGGCCGGCGGGGGAGTCCATGAAGATGTAGTCGAAATAGCCCCGGGCCTCCGCCATCAGCTGGCGAAAGCCCACGATATCCGGCTCGGGCAGGACCAGGGGGGCGGTGAGCAGATAGAGCCCATGGATGCGGGGGTGCTCCGTGGCGGCGGTGAGCAGGGGACAGCGCAGCTCGATGACGTCGGTGAAGTCCATCACCGCACGGTCGTCCAGCCCCAGGGCGATGTCCAGGTTGCGCAGGCCGATGTCCAGGTCCACACACAGCACCCGCTGGCCCAGGGCGGCCAGACAGGAGGACACGCCGGCGGTCAGGGATGTTTTGCCCGTTCCGCCCTTGCCGGACGTGACCATGATGACGGTACCCATAGGCTCTTTTCCTCCCAGTATGATGATCATATCACGAATCAACAAAGTTGGCAACAAAAATTTGGCCACATTATCCAAAAAAACTGAACATTCTGCCCAGAGGCTCCTCTTTGCCCGCTCAGCAGGGCCTCAAACACCTAAAAATGGAAATATACTGGCTCACAGGGGGGCCTTCTGCATCCTGGCCCATCGCCGGGGATAGGCCGCCGGGGTGGATGCCACCTTATCCACTACCACCACCCGGTGGGTGACCTGGGTGTGGGGGATGTTGTAGTCGCAGCAGCCCGCCACCCGGCCCCCCAGGGTCTGGATGGCAGGGCGGGCGGCGTCCAGCTCCCCACCACAGTCCACGCTCTTCATGGCCAGGAAGCGGCCCCCCACCTTCACGAAGGGCAGGCACAGCTCACACAGGAGCCGCAGGTCGGCCACCGCCCGGGCGGCGGCAAAGTCGAACTGCTCCCGGAGGGCGGGGTCGCGGCCGGCCTCCTCCGCCCGGGCGTGAAGGGTACGGATGCCGCTCAGGCCCAGGCTGTCCGCCGTCTCGTCCAGCCAGTCCAGCCGCTTTTGCAGGCTGTCCAGCAGGGTCACCTCCAGGGTGGGGACCAGTACCTTCAGCACCATGCCAGGAAAGCCCGCCCCGGTGCCCACGTCGATGAGGGTCTTGCCGGCAAAGGGGCCGTGGTCCAGCAGGGGAGCGCAGTCCAGCATATGGAGGGTGGCCACGTCCCTGGGTTCGGTGATGGCGGTGAGGTTCATCACCTGGTTTTTCTCGATCAGGGCCCGGCCATACCGGGCCAGCTGGCCCGGGGCCTCATCTGGCACGCGGGAGGCCAGCCCCAGCTGCTCCAGGCCGGAGCGGATGAGCTCTTCCATCTCGTCACTCCTCAGCTGTAGGCGGTCTGGAGGGCGCTGACCAGGGCCGGGCCGCCCAGATATGCCCCCAGCACCACGGCGGCGGCGCATAAGAGGATGATGACCACTGTGCCGGGCAGGCCGCCCAGGGCAGTGCCCTTCCGCTGGCGGTACACGGCGATCACCGCCACCGCCGCCGCCGCCGGGATCAGGAACAGGGGGAAGGTGCCGGGCAGCTCCTTGCCCCCGGTGAAGATGGCGAAGGTGATGACGAACAGCACCATGACCATGTAGGCCACACCCATCCAGGCCGCCGTCCGCTTTTCAAAGGAGGCGGGGGTGTAGGAGGTGCCGTTCTGTTTGGGGTCCTGTTGTTCCATGGGGCCTCCTCAGCTGTCGTCCCGGCTGGGGCCGCCCTGCAGCACGTCGTCGTCATAGAGGTCCCGTTCCCTGTTCTTCCTGCCGGGAAGGTAGAGGCCCAGAGAGATCTCGATGTGAGTCTCCCCGTCCTCTTTTGGGGTCCGGCGGGCGCGCCAGAGCAGCGCCTGGAGGTCAGTTTCCCCGGTGGTGATGTCCCTGCTGTGGGAGTAGGGGACCAGGGCGGCGATGGCCGCGGCGGCAAACAGGAGCTTGCAGGTCTTTTTCATGACATAACATCCCTTTCTTTTGATCTTGTGGATCTGGCCTGCCCGTCAGGGTCATTCGTCAGAAGGCCGGCCGGCGCTGGCCTTCAGCAGATCCCGGATCTCCATGAGCAGCTTTTCCTCATTGGAGGGCTCCGGCGGAGCGGAAGGGGCCTCCTCTTCCTTCTTCTTGGTCAGTGACATGGCCTTGTTCACCGCCTTGACGATGCAGAACACCACCAGGGCCAGGATGAGGAAGTTGATGACCGCAGACAGGAAACTGCCGTAGTTGAGGGTATTGGGGGCGGCGTCCTCCGCCAGGGGATAGAAGGTGGGCAGGGTGATGCTCATGGAGGAGAAGTCCACGCCCCCCAGGAAGATGGATACCACGGGCATGATGATGTCATTGGTCAGGGAGGTGGTGATGGTGGAGAAGGCGCCGCCGATGATCACCCCCACCGCCAGGCCAAGAACATTGCCCTTGTTGATGAATTCCTTGAATTCCTTCCAAAACTTTCTCATATCGTTATCTTTCTTTTATTTTATACAAATAGTATCGTCTTTTTCTGCTGGAACATGGACGGACCCAGGCGTTTTCAGGAGATCCTCAGTGCTTTGGGATGAGCACCTTGGTCCCGCCCATATAGGGCCAGAGCACCTCGGGGATCTTCACCGTGCCGTCGGCCTGGAGGTTGTTCTCCAGGAAGGCGATGAGCATCCGGGGGGGTGCCACCACGGTGTTGTTCAGGGTGTGGGGCAGGTAGGTGCCCCGCTCTCCCTTGACCCGCATCTTCAGCCTTCTCGCCTGGGCGTCGCCCAGGTTGGAGCAGGAGCACACCTCAAAGTATTTCTGCTGCCGGGGGGACCAGGCCTCGATGTCGCAGGATTTCACCTTCAGGTCGGCCAGGTCGCCGGAGCAGCACTCCAGCTGGCGCACCGGGATGTCCAGGGAGCGGAACAGCTCCACAGACCACCGCCACATCTTCTCATACCAGTCCATGGACTCCTCGGGCTTGCAGACCACGATCATCTCCTGCTTTTCGAACTGGTGGATGCGGTAGACGCCGCGCTCCTCGATGCCGTGGGAGCCCTTCTCCTTCCGGAAGCAGGGGGA
>JAHZFC010000104.1:1847-7856 GCA_019421525.1 Clostridiales bacterium | reverse complement strand
TTGATTTTGAGGGGATAGTCCGAAAAACTGGACAGAAAATTGGAAGGAAAAATCGGGCAGGTGATGGAGGTCCATATGGATGCGAACCGAACGCTCTCCCAGCTGAGCTATAGGCCCATATATTGGAAATTACGGAATTATCTAGTAAATTGCGAATTTGGACTAAAAGCCACGAAAGGGATGCGGCCCAGACGCCGGACAAACGTGTTACACCTCAAAACTGAGGGGCATAGATATGGCCCATGTGGACTCCCAGCTGAGCTATGGGCCCATTTGCAATACCAAAATCAAATCAGAACGCTTTTCAAATCAGCGCGCTTATACATTATAGCAGAAAAAATAGATTTGTAAAGAGGTATCTTGAAATTTTTACAGAGCATGACCGCTGAGATATGGATGGCAGTATGACGATGGATACTTGCAGACCTTGTCGCAAATTCAGGGCCCGAGATGCAGGCACGAAGCAGGAGGATAGGTCAGGCTGCAGGGCAGGGGGACGACAGCATTTTGTCAGGTCGGAGCAAGCTCCACCAGCTTGCTCCGACGAGAGCGTATGCCCTTGGGCCCCTGATCTCAGCCAAGGGAGATATCCATGACAGCTTTTGCGTTGAGATCCCAGCCGGCGGTGTGCCCGGCCAGATATTCATAGTACCCCTGGCAGCCGATCATAGCCGCGTTGTCGCCGCACAGGGACAGGGGGGGCAGCCACAGTCTGGCCCCCGCCTGCTCACAGGCACGGGTCAGATCGGCACGGATGCGGCTGTTGGCAGCCACGCCGCCGGCCACGGCGATCTTGTGGTAGCCCAGCATCCGGTCCGCCTCCATCACCCGGGGCACCAGGGAGTCGGACACGGCGGCGGCAAAGGAGGCCGCCAGGTCGTGGAGGTCCAGCTCCTCCCCCTTTTGCTGGGCGTTGTGGATGGTGTTGAGCACCGCCGTCTTGAGCCCGGAGAAGGACATATCCAGCGGGTGGTCGGCCACATGGGCTTTGGGGAATGTAAAGGCTTTATCGTTGCCGCCCTGAGCCATTTTGTCCATTGGGCCGCCTCCGGGGTAGCCCAGGCCCAGCACCCGGGCAGTCTTATCAAAGCACTCTCCGGCGGCATCGTCCCGGGTGCTGCCCAGCACGGTGAAGTGGGTATGATCCTGCACGTCCACCAGGGCGGTGGTGCCGCCGGACACACACAGGCATAAGAAAGGGGGCTCCAGGTCAGGGTGGGCGATGTAGTTGGCGGCGATGTGGCCCCGGACGTGATGGACGGGGATGAGGGGCACCCCCAGTCCGTAGGCCACCGACTTGGCAAAGGACACTCCCACCAGCAGCGCCCCGATGAGGCCGGGGGCATAGGTCACCGCCACCGCGTCGATGTCCTGTTTCGTCATGCTTGCCTGCCGCAGGGCCTCGTCCGTCAGGCCCACGATCGACTCCACTGGTTTGCGCGTGGCGCTCCCGGACGCGCCGCCGCCGTAGGTGGCGTGCATGTCCGCCGACGAGGCGATGACCGAGGACAGCACGGTCCGTCCGTCCTTGACCACTGCGGCGGCAGTCTCATCACAGGAACTTTCAAAGGCTAAAATGTTCATATATATCACGCTTTCTCTATCAGTTATTCAAAAAGAAACGCCGGTTTCCGCGGGCCCCTTGGGCTTCCTCCGCAGCTTCAGCTCCACGCCGTTCTCCCGGGCACACGCCTGGAGCAGCCCGGCGGCCTGGGCCGCCCGCTCCTTGACAGTCAGGTCCGGCGGGAGAAGGGCCAAATGTTTCATGACCTGACGCAGATCGTCCAGCGGCAGTAGGTTGACCGCCAGGCAGTAGAGGGACTTGCGGCGGCCGTCGTTGTACCCTGCCAGCAGGGCGGACAGGATGGCCCGCTTTTCTGTCAGCTCCCGCCCATAGGCGGCAGGGCCCATGTCCCGGCAGCGCTCCAGGTCGGCCTGGCGGTGGAGGTGGGTGATGAAGCTGTCATAGGGCTCGTCCCCACGGCTGCGTTCACAGGGAAAGCCGGCGCACTGCCAGCAGTATAGGACTGCCCCGTGTTCCAGGGAGCACCGGGCGATGGCGCAGGGCTGGTTGCCCTCCCCGCCGCCGCAGCCGGGACAGTGGCCGCCCAGCTCCATGGGGCACAGGGCGCAGTTCAGCCCGCACAGGGAAAAACTCAGGTCCTCTCGCTGAAAGCCTTTCATGGGTCAGCCCTCCTGGCGGTCGTGCAGGATGGGCGGCGGTCAGAACCACGCCGCCTTCTCGTCCCGGAACTGGGGGACAGGGCCGTTGGCATAGGGGTCGTAGCGGTCCAAATTACAGCCGAACTCCTGGAGGCGGACGATCTGTCCGGCATCGTTCCACTGGACCAGGGAGAGGCCGTCGAACTCCTCCACCCGGCCGTCATCCATGGTGTTTTTGAAATACCACTCCACCACGGTTTGGTCTCCCTTGTGGAAAAACTGCCTGATGTCCCAGACCAGCACCCGGCCCCGGCCGTTCCACTCCGTAAACCAGTGGCGGATGGCGTCCGCGCCGTGGTACTCGGGGCCCCAGCTCTCGATATACACTGCATCGGGGGCGAACAGTTCCAGGATGCCCTCGTCCGCCTGGCGCAGCCACATCTGGAACCAGAGGCGGATCCTGTCCTCCCGCACATGCTCCGTCATGGAAATACCTCCTCTTCGTCCTCCTCTACCCAGGCAGGGGAGGGGTGGATGGCCTCGCCGGGGTGGAGAGGAAGCTGGATATACCGCTCCATGTGCTCGGGGGAGAAGTAGTCGGCGTAGACGCTCCTGTGAAGGGCCTCTACTTTCCGGTCATCCGTTTCCGGGCCTCGATACAGGCAGTTGAAATGGACGCCGAACAGGGCGCACTCATAGTCCAGAACCCGGAAGCCGTTGCGCTCATAAAAGGCGATGCGCCGCCGGCGCAGATCGTTCTCCGCTGGGTCGTCCGAGGTGGGGGCCTCCGCCTCACCGAACAGCTGGCCATACCGCTCCGCCAGCAGGGGGAGTACCTGGGTACCCAGGCCGCCGTTGCGCTTGCCCCGGAGCACAACTAAATACCCCAGAAGAGCGCCGTCCCGGGCCCGGGGCAGCCACAGCATGGCATACCCCAGAGGGCTTCCCTCGTCGTCGGTGATGAGCAGGGGGTCATACTGCCCCATGTCCATCAGCCGGAGCATGGCCCGCAGGGGCTTGAGCTCCGCCTTGGGGAAGTCGAACACCATCTCGTTTTGATATAGGTCGGTCAGTTCCTGTTTATCAAGCAGTTTCAGTTTCATGGTCAAACTCCAGTGTCATCAAGATCGCGTCCTCTTTGGGATCGTCGTAGTAGTCTTTTCGCCGTCCCACCTCTTGAAAGCCGTGCTTTTCATACAGGGCGATGGCGGGGGCGTTGGAGGCGCGCACCTCCAGGGTGAGAAAGGCCAGCTTGGCCTTGCCAAAGCGGACGAAGGCGGCGATGAGCTCGTCCGCCACCCCCTGGCGGCGGAAGCGGGAGTCCACTGCCACGTTGTTGATGTAGCCCTCGTCCAGCACGGTCTGAAGCCCCGCGTAGCCCAGCACGGTGCCGTCCTCTCCCTCCGCCGCCACGATGACGGCGGCGTCGTTCCACAACTCCTCCCGGAGCATATCCTCGCTCCAGGGATGGGAGAAGCAGGCGCGCTCCAGCGCGGCGATCTGGGGGATATGCTCGGCGGTCATTGGGGTCAGTTTATAGTCCATAGCTCCTCCTTGGCCCAGGTCAGGGCATTATAAAATCGGGCGGCCATCCCGGCCCAGTTGGAGCCGGACCGGACGCACTGGGCCAGTCCCCGCCACACCCACAGCTCCAGCTGCTCCCGCAGCCGGGGCAGGTCCAGGGGGGCATGGCGCTGGTATTCTGTGAGAAACTCGCCGCATACCCGCTGCCGCAGCTCCGCCGGCGAGTGGTTCACCAGCCCGCCCAGCAGGGAGGCCAGGTCGAAATAGGGGTCGCCCATCCGGGCCTCCCCAAAGTCGATGACCAGAAGCTCCCCTTCCGGGGGACGAAGCAGGTTCCAGGGACCCAGGTCACCGTGTATGACCTGCCGGTCCCGGATGGGCAGGCCGCAGCACCGTGCCACCTCCCGGTCCGCCTCCTCCAGGGAGAGGGGGAGGGACAGCTGGAGCCAATTTGAGCGGAACTGCGCCCAGACAGTCGCCAGATCGAAGCGGTCGGCAGGGGAGCAGATGGCGGGGCAGCTGACCAGCGCCGCCTCCAGCCGAACGGCCAGCTTGGCCATTTCCCGGGGAACGCCGGGCTGGGCGGGGTCGGGCCGCGTGCCGGGGCAGTACCGCTGGACCTGGTACCACACGCCGTCCAGCTCCGCCGCAGGGGCCCCGTCAGCAGTGGGCAGGATGTAGGGGGTCTGGGTAAAGCCGTGGCTGGTCAGGTGGCGGAAGATGGTCCACTCCCGCTCTCCCTGGCCGGGCCCGGTGAGGGTGCGCACCAGAAATTCCCCCTGGGTCGAGGTCGCTTTCCACACCTGGGCCACGGTGCCAGGGCGGGCGAGTTGGACATCAGAGATGACGGCCAGCCCGTAGCGGCGGGAGATAAGTAGGGAAAGCGCGTGGTCCATAAGCTGCCGACCTCCAAAGAAACAAAACTGCGCTCAGAGCACTACAGGCCAGTCCGCTCCTTGTGGAGTGGCGCGGAAGGCCGCATAGTATCCCTTCCAGTCCCCTTTGGCGGACCAAAGATCCAGACCGTCCCGGCCCAGGGCCTGCCACACACTGTGGGCGATAAAGCCGCCGCCGGAGTAGCAGCAGTCCGTTTGAACGAAGGCCTCCAACGCCTCCTGGCCGGAGATCTGCCCGGCATGAAAGCGGGTGAGCAGGTCTTTCAGTTCCGCGGCGCCCTCCTGAGCGGGCCGGATCGGGATGGTGGGATATTGGGTGGAGGTCTTTCCGCCATAGCCCACGATGTGGGCGATCCCCTCTTCGGCGGTGTAGTACAGCAACTGGACGATGGGGTCTGGATCGGCCTCCATCCCCCGAAGGAGCTGGGTCACCTCGGGACTGGTCAGCCTGGCGTGAAAGCTCTCATGGACCAGGGTCTGGAGAAATGCCTCCCGGCAGGAGAATACAGGCAGGTTCAGGTAAATGGCGGTATCGCCCGCACCCAAAGAAAACCCGGCGTCATAACTGCCCACATAGGGGATGCATCTCAGTTCGGGATGCTGGAGGACGCTGGTAAACCGCGCCAGCCATTGGTCGATCTGGCCGGTCAGAGTTTCCGCCTCGTCCTCCATCCAGCTTCGCCACTGCGCCAGACGGTCCCGGTCCTGGAAGAGGGGAGCCAGCCCCCAGTCGTGATAGTCCAGGGTATCGCCAGCCGCGGCGGCGGCGAACCGGGCGCGAAAGCTGTCCTCATCCCATACCGGGCGGTTGGGCAAGGCTGCCTCATGGCGGGCAATGGCATCAAAAGTTGGATGGGTCAGCAGCTGAGAAGGCACCGCGCCTGTCCGGGCGGCCTCCAGCTCCAGGTCCAGAAAGCTCAGGTCGAATATCATCATCAGGTACTCCTTACGGAAACGTGTAAGCTATTACAGAGGGCGCTGCCCACGGCCGGTCAACGGGCCGAATGGTCAGTGGGCCTCCGCCCAGGTCTTGCCCGCCTTGGCGTCGGCGGTGAGGGGGACGGACAGCTGGGCCACCCCCTCCATCTCCCGCTTGAGCAGGGCGGTGACCGCCTCCGCCTCTCCCTCCGGGCACTCCACTATGAGCTCATCGTGGACCTGGAGGACCAGCCGGGCCTCCAGCCCCTCGGCCCGGAGGGCGGCGTCCACCCGGAGCATGGCCAGCTTGATGATGTCGGCGGCGGTGCCCTGGATGGGCATGTTCAGGGCCACCCGCTCACCGAAGGAGCGGGTATTGAAGTTGGAGCTCTTCAGCTCGGGCAGCCACCGGCGGCGGCCGTACAGGGTGGACACATAGCCATCAGTTTTGCCCTGCTCCACCACCCGGTCCATATAGGCCCGGACGCCGGAGTAGTGCTCGAAATAC
>JAHZFC010000104.1:0-1722 GCA_019421525.1 Clostridiales bacterium | reverse complement strand
CCGCAGCTCGATCTGGGAGTAGTCGGCGTCCACAAGCAGGTACCCAGGGGCGGCGCCGAACATCTTGCGCATCTCCGCCCCCAGGGGGGTGCGCACAGGGATATTCTGGAGATTGGGCTCGGTGGAGCTCAGCCGCCCAGTGGCGGTCACAGTATTCTGGAAGCTGGTGTGGATGCGCCCATCCGAGGCGATGACCTTGACCAGCCCCTCCACATAGGTGGAGTTGAGCTTGGTCAGCTGCCGGTACTCCAGGATGTGGGCCACGATCTCATGGTCAGGAGCCAGCTTTTCCAGCACCTCGGCGCTGGTGGAGTAGCCGGTCTTGGTCTTTTTCACCGGGGGCAGGCCCAGCTTGTCGAAGAGGATATGGCCCAGCTGCTTGGTGGAGAGGATGTTGAATCTCTCCCCTGCCAGGGCATAGATGACGTCCTGCTCCCGACTGATGCCGTCGGTGAGCAGATCCCCGAACTGGGCCAGGGCGTCCCGGTCCACCAGGAACCCGGCCCGCTCCATCCGGGCCAGGACGGGGCACAGGGGCAGGTCGATCTCATAGCAGGCCCGCTCCAGCCCCAGCTCCTGAAGCTTGTCCTTTTGCTCCTGGTACAGGGCCTCCACCAGGGCGGTGTGGCTCATCCAGGCGGCCAGGGGCTCCGCGAGGTCGGCCAGGGGGGCGAAGGCGTCCGGGTCCTGATAGGTCTTGGCCTTGGCGGTCTCAAAGTTGAAGTAGGATACAGACAGCTTCTCCAGCTCATAGCTGCCGTCGGTGGGGGAGAGGAGGTAGGCCCCGATGGCGGTGTCGAACACGAAGCCCTCCAGGCTCAGGCCCTTTTGGAGCAGGAGGCCCATCAAGGACTTGCAGTCGTGGGTGACTTTTTTTACCTCGGGAGAGAAAAAGCCTTGGAGGAAGTCGTCATAGCAGTCCAGCTTGTCGGGCAGGAAGACTGCGGCCCTGCCGCTGTCTGTCCCGCCCCACTCCACACATACGCCCCGCAGCTCGGAAAGGGCAAGGAAGGACACATGGTCCCGGTCCCGGAAGGCTGCCAGCAGCTCCTCCATCCGGGCTTTCGTCTCCACCATTTCACTCTCGCAGGTGCCGGTGAAGGCGGCTTGCTTCTGCTCCACCGCCCCGTGGCCGGAAAGGCCCAGCTTGTCGATGAGCTTGGAAAACTCCAGCCGCAGCAGGATGTCGTACAATGCGGAGCCATTGAAGGGCTTCCGGGCGGCGTCCTCCGGGTGGAAGTCCAAGGGCGCGTCGCAGCGGATGGTGGCAAGGTCATAGCTCATCCGGGCGTCCGCCTCCCCATCGGTCAGCTTTTTGAGCACCGCGGGCTTGGCGTCCAGCCCGTCCAGGTGGGCGTACAGCTGGTCGATGGAGGGGTACTGGGCCAGCAGGGCCATGGCGGTCTTTTCGCCGATGCCCTTGATACCGGGGATGTTGTCGGAGGTGTCCCCCATGAGGGCCTTCAGGTCGATCATGTGGATGGGGTCGAAGCCGTACTGCTCCCGGAAGGCCTCCGGGGTCATGGCCTTTGTGGTGGTCTGCCCCATGCGGGTGGTGACCAGCTTGACGGTGGTGTGCGCGTCGATGAGTTGGAGGGAGTCCTTGTCCCCGGTGACGATGACGGTGGTGCCGCCCTCCCCCTCGTTGACCCGGGCTATGGTGCCCAGCAGGTCGTCCGCCTCCCAGCCCTCCAGCTCGTACCGGCGGATGTTCATGGCGTC
>JAHZFC010000103.1 GCA_019421525.1 Clostridiales bacterium | reverse complement strand
CGTGTACGAGACCCCCGGCGGCACCATCCTCTACCGGGCCCACGAGGTGCTGGAGATGATCACCATCGACAAGGACACCAAGCACATGAAGCAGAAGCTGGCGGTGGACTTCGCCGACCTTGTGTACAACGGCAAGTGGTTCACTCCCCTGCGGGAGGCCCTCCAGGCCTTCGCCGTCAAGACCCAGGACCACGTCACCGGCACTGTGAAGCTGAAGCTCTATAAGGGCAACATCATCACCTCCTCCGTCACCTCCCCTGAGACCCTGTACTCCGAGGATCTGGTCACCTTTGAGGAGAGCGACTATGACCAGAACGACGCCGGCGGGTTCATCAACCTGTGGGGCCTGCCCGATACCGTACAGGCTTTGAGAGAGCAGGGCAAGCTGAAGTAAAAGGGGCGTCGTTCTGCCCCGGCGCATAGATCAAGATCGCTCTTCGCCTGCGGCGAAAACTCTGCGAGGCTTTTGCGGGGGCGGCCCAGCGCCGCCCCTGCTCACATATTCAGCGAAAGGCTGTGTTTGCTATGAAACTATGGGCGGGCCGGTTCCAAAAGGAGACCGATACCCAGGTCAACGACTTCAACTCCTCCATCGGGTTCGACGCCCGGCTGTACGAGCAGGACATCCGGGGCTCCATCGCCCACGCCACCATGCTGGGCCGGCAGGGCATCATCGAGGAGCACGAGGCGGAGAAGATCGTGGCGGGGCTCCAGGCCATCCTGGCGGACATCGAGGATGACAAGGTGGAGTTCTCCCTGGACAACGAGGACATCCACATGAACATCGAGGCGCTGCTGACAGAGCGCATCGGGGACACGGGCAAGCGCCTGCACACCGCCCGCAGCCGCAACGACCAGGTGGCCACCGACTTCCGGCTGTATGTGAAGGAGGAGATCCCCCACATCATCGGCCTGATCCTGGATCTGCAGAAGGTGCTGGTGAAAAAGGCCAAGGCCCACCTGCACACAGTGATGCCCGGCTACACCCACCTCCAGCGGGCCCAGCCCACCACCTTCGGCCACTACATGATGGCCTACGCCAACATGCTCCGCCGGGACGTGACCAGGCTGGAGGACTGCCTGGAGCGGCTGGACGAGTGCCCCTTAGGGGCCGGCGCCCTGGCCACCTCCACCTACCCGGTGGACCGGTTCCAGACCGCGGCGGCCCTGGGTTTCCGAAAGCCCACGGACAACTCCATGGACTCGGTGTCCGACCGGGACTACGCCATCGAGCTGCTCTCCGCTCTGTCCATTTTGATGATGCACCTGTCCCGGTTCTCTGAGGAGATCATCCTGTGGTGCTCCTGGGAGTTCAAGTTCGTGGAGCTGGACGACGCCTACTCCACTGGGTCGTCCATCATGCCCCAGAAGAAGAACCCCGACGTGGCCGAGCTGGTCCGGGGCAAGACCGGGCGGGTGTACGGCTCTCTCATCACCCTGCTCACGGTGATGAAGGGCCTGCCCCTGGCCTACAACAAGGACATGCAGGAGGACAAGGAGCCGGTGTTCGATGCCATCGACACCGTGGAGCTGTGCGTGCCCGTGTTCGCCGCCATGCTGGACACCCTGACGGTGAAGGAGAAGAATATGCAGCGGGCGGCCTCCGGCGGCTTCATCAACGCCACCGACTGCGCCGACTACCTGGTGAAGAAGGGGATGCCCTTCCGGGAGGCTTATATGATCGTGGGCCGGCTGGTGAACATGTGCATCCGCTCTGGTGAGAGCCTGGACACCCTGCCCCTGAAGGACTTCCGGTCCATCAGCAGCCTGTTCGACGAGGACGTGTACGACGCCCTCCAGCTGCACACCTGCGTCAACGGCCGCAAGGTGTACGGCGGGCCCGGCGCGGACAGCGTGACACAGCAGATCGAGCTCATCGAGGACTTTATCGCCCGGCGCTCCGGTGCCGCGGCCGGCGTACAGGCGTGATGGCCGGATAGAAAGCTGACAGGAGTTTTAGACGCAAGATCGGAACGTGATAAAGCCATGAGCAAACCAAAGGTATACATCGACGGCCAGGAGGGCACCACCGGCCTGCAGATCTACGACCGGCTGTCCGCCCGGGAGGACATCGAGCTGCTTTGTATCGACCAGGACAAGCGGAAGGACAACGCCGAGCGGGCCAAGCTCATGAACGGGGCGGATCTGGTGTTCCTGTGCCTGCCCGACCAGGCGGCCCGGGAGGCGGTGGAGCTGATCGCCAACGACCGCACGAAGATCATCGACGCCTCCACTGCCCACCGCACGGCGGACGGCTGGGTCTACGGCTTCCCGGAGCTGCTGGCCGGACAGCGCCAGCGGATCCGGGCGGCCAGGCGGGTGGCCAACCCCGGCTGCCATGCCACCGGATTTTTGGCTGGCGCCGCCCCTCTGGTGGCCCTGGGGGTGCTGCCGGAGGACGCCCCGGTGGCCTGCTACTCCCTTACCGGGTACTCAGGGGGAGGCAAGAAGATGATCGGCCAGTACGAGGGAGAAAAGACAGCTGACCTGTACAGCCCCAGGACCTACTCCCTGGACCTGGCCCATAAGCACCTGCCGGAGATGATGAAGCTGTCCGGGCTGAAGCACCCGCCGGTGTTCTGCCCGGTGGTGGACGACTACTACAAGGGCATGGAGACGGTGGTGATGCTGGAAAACCGGCTCCTCCGGGGCCATCCCACCGCCCAGGACCTGTGCGAGATGCTCGCCGCCTACTACGAGGGGGAGGCACTGGTGCGTGTTGCCCCCTTCGGCACCCACCCCGCCCAGCTGGCGGCCAACGCCATGGCAGGCCGGGATGACCTGCGGCTGTATGTGTGCGGCAACGGGGACAACACCGTGATAGCGGCCGTCTTTGACAACCTGGGCAAGGGCGCCTCCGGCGCGGCGGTGCAGAACATGGACCTGATGCTGGGCCTGCCGGAGACGGCGGGGCTGGCGCTGGAGTAATTGGAACGTAAAATGGCGGGGGAGGCTCCGCCCGATGATATGAAATGAGGGATACCGTGATGCTGAAAGAGATCTCGGGCGGCGTATGCGCCCCCAAGGGGTTCAAGGCCGCAGGGGTCTGCTGCGGCGTGAAGAATGGCCACGCCGACGCGCCCCAGACTGTCCTGCCCTCCGCCAGAGGGAAAAACGACCTGGCCATGATCTTGTCCGACTGTGAGTGTGCCGCGGCAGCGGTGTACACCCTCAACCGGGTGAAGGCCGCCCCCATCTATGTGACCATGGGCCACCTGGAGGACGGGGTGTGCCGGGGGGTGATCGCCAACTCGGGCAACGCCAACGCCTGCGCCCCCATGAGCCATGAGAATGCCGAGCGCATGTGCGAGCTGGCCGCCCAGGCCGCGGGGCTGAAGGCCAGCGACTTCGTGGTGGCCTCCACCGGGGTCATCGGCCAGACCCTGAACATCGCCGCCATCGAAAAGGGGATGCCCGGCCTGGTGTCCGCCCTGAGCGCTGACGGCTCTGACGCGGCCGCCACCGCCATCATGACCACCGACACGGTGAAAAAGGAGACCGCCGTCTCCGTCACCATCGGCGGCCAGCGGGTGACCATCGGGGCCATCGCCAAGGGCTCCGGCATGATCCACCCCAACATGGGCACTATGCTGTGCTTCATCACCACCGACTGCGCCATCACCAGCGACATGCTCGCCGAGGCCCTCCACGAGATCGTCCCCCGGACCTTCAACCGGGTGACGGTGGACGGGGACACCTCCACCAACGACATGTGCGTGGTGCTGGCCAACGGCATGGCGGGCAACAGCCAGATCGAGTGGAAGGACGACGACTTCTCCATCTTCGCCAAGGCCCTGCGCCAGGTGTGCGAGCAGATGGCCCGCTCCATCGCCGCCGACGGGGAGGGCGCCTCCCGGCTGGTGACGTGCACCGTCCGCAAGGCCCGCAGCGAGGAGAGCGCCGAGCGCCTTGCCAAGGCAGTGGTGGGCTCCTCCCTGGTGAAGGCGGCCATGTTCGGGGCGGACGCCAACTGGGGCCGGGTGCTGTGCGCCATGGGCTACTCCAAGGCCCCCTTCCGCCCGGAGTATGTGGACGTGAAGTTTTCCTCCATCCAGGGGGAGATCCTGGTGTGCGAGAAGGGCACCGGCCTGGAGTTCGACGAGGAGCTGGCCAAGAAGATCCTCTCCCAGGACGAGGTGGTCATCGACATCTGCCTCAACGAGGGGGACCACGAGGCCACCTGCTGGGGCTGCGATCTGACCTATGACTATGTGAGGATCAACGGCGACTATCGCTCCTGAGCCGGTGAAAATTCCGCCGGGCTTCGTTGGCGCGGCTTGCCGTACACGCGGTACTGTCTGCGCCGCGCCGCCTCGCCTGACGAAATTTCACCTGCGGCTCATGGCCTTCGCAGCGTCCCAGCTTCGTGCCTGCATTTGAGGGCCGGGACAGCGGTACTCTGATTTGAAAAGCAAAGGTGTTTTGGAATGAGCTATTCTTTGGTGGACCGGGCCCAGGTGCTGGCGGAGGCCCTGCCCTACATCCAAAAGTACAACGGAAAGACCATCGTGGTCAAATACGGCGGAAACGCCATGGTGTCCGAGGAGCTGCGCCAGGCGGTGATCTCCGACATCGTGCTGCTCAGTCTGGTGGGCATCCATGTGGTGGTGGTCCACGGCGGCGGACCGGAGATCAACGAGATGCTCCAGAAGATCGGAAAGCAGTCCCGGTTCGTGGACGGCCTGCGCTACACCGACGCGGAGACCATGGACGTGGTCCAGCAGGTGCTGTGCGGCAAGGTGAACAAGGACCTGGTTGCCCTCATCGACCGCCGGGGCGGCCGGGCCGTGGGGCTGTGCGGCATGGACGGGAGCCTGTTCCAGGCGGCCCAGCTGGATCCAAAATACGGCCTGGTGGGGGAGATCCTGAAGGTGGATCCCCAGATGGTGGTGGACAGCCTGAACAGCGGCTACATCCCCGTGGTGTCCACCGTGGCCCAGGGGGTGGACGGACCGACCGCCTACAACATCAACGCGGACACTGCCGCGGCCAAGCTGGCGGTGGCCCTTAGGGCGGAGAAGCTCATGCTGCTCACCGATGTGCGGGGGCTGCTCCGGGACCCGGCGGATGAGGAGACTCTGATCCACCAGGCCCGGGTCAGCGAGATCCCCGGCCTGATCAAGGACGGGGTGATCAAGGGGGGCATGATCCCCAAGATCGACTGCGCGGTGGAGGCGGTGCGCTCCGGGGTGCACTCCACCGTCATCCTGGACGGGCGGATCGCCCACTCCATTTTGATCGAGCTGCTCAGCGACGCCGGCGTGGGCACCATGCTGGTGCAATAAAGAAGCGCGGAGCGCCCGGGAGCAGGGAGCCTGGACCGGAGCGACGGGCATGACCCAGGGCGGGCGAAGCCCGGCCGGATCTGCCCGGAGTCGCAGGGAAGGCGACCGTCGCGGAGGGCGCGCAGCGTGACAGCGCCAGCAAGGGTGGGGCCCTTGCAACCACTTGAGGCCCGCCAGGGCCTCCGGCGGGTGACTTTCTAAGCGATCAGAAAGTCACCAAAGGATCGCCGGGGGACGTCCGCGGCGGACTACGGCCACCTCGTCCTCGCAAAGTCCGCTCCACTCCATTTCCGCCTGACGGCGAAAATTACGTTCGCTCCCTTGCTCGTCCTCTCCCCACAAAGGCCGCTTGGCCTTTGTGGGGCCCCCAGCCGAGTGGCCTAGGTCCTTAGCGTCCTTTCCCCCGGACCCCCGGTTTTACGGGGGCCCATCCAAATAATGCGCCGAACCCCATCCGGCGCGCAAAGTCAGGACACACGAAGCGCCGCTTTTCGCTGCCGCTGATGCATTCCAGAGTAGCACTGCTGGCGGCCCACGGTAGAGCGCCTAATGCGGGCATTTGCTGAAGTCAGGCGTGCCCCGAGGGCCCGGCGGGGTCCTACGATCACCAGCGGAGCGGCAGCGGGAATTAGGGGCGGAGAGTGTCGGTTTACCCCAGCGCCGGAAATAGGCCGGTGCACTACCCTATCCTGGGCCCCCGTAAAAAATGGGGGTCCTTAGGGGGCAAATCATAAGGGCGCGGCCTTCGCCCGCCTGATTTGTGCCCCTAAGCGCATCTTTGCCTACTTTCTGTGCGCACAGAAAGTAGGTCGCCGCCAGGCGGAACCTGGCAGAGGCCGCGAGGCCCGCTGGGCCTCATATGGTTGCAAGGGTGCCACCCTTGCTTTGACCGTCAAAAGAAATGTGGTCGGGAAAGGCCACTTCCCAAGGGCGACAGCCCTTGGCTTTTGCGTACTTTTTGCAGGGGCAAAAAGTACCTCAACCTCGGGCAAAGCCTGACATTTCCCAAAGGCAAAGCCTTTGGATAAAGCGTTTCAAGTACGCAGCACTTGACGACACACAGGAGGGATCACCCTTGACCTTTGAAGAACTCAAACAGCTGGACGAGCAGTATGTCATCCAGACCTACGGCCGCAACCCCATCGCCATGGACCACGGACAGGGGGCCACCCTGTACGACCTGGAGGGCAGAGAGTACATCGACTTTGCCTCCGGCATCGGGGTGCTGTCGGTGGGCACCGCCCACCCCAAGTGGCAGGCGGCTATCGGCGCCCAGGCGGCCAAGCTGGGGCACATCTCTAACCTCTACTACTCCGAGCCCTATGTTCGCCTGGCCCGGGAGCTGTGCACCCGCTCCGGCATGGCGGCGGCCTTCTTCGGCAACTCCGGCGCCGAGGGCAACGAGGGCATCCTCAAGGTGGCCCGGAAGTACTCCTTTGACAAGTACGGCCCAGGCCGGGGGACGGTCATCACCCTGAAGAACTCCTTCCATGGCCGGACGGTGACCACCCTGGCCGCCACGGGCCAGGACGTGTTCCACCAGTATTTCTTCCCCTTCACCGAGGGGTTCCGCCACGCCGCCCCCTCTCTGGACGGGGTGCAGGAGGTGGCCGGCCATGATGTGTGCGCCGTGCTGGTGGAGCTGGTCCAGGGCGAGGGGGGCGTGTACCCCCTGGACCGGGACTTTGTCCGGGAGCTGGCCCAGCTGTGTGAGGACCGGGACTGGCTGCTGCTGGCCGACGAGGTGCAGACGGGCATCGGCCGCACCGGGTCGCTGTTCTGTTTCCAGCAGTACGGCGTTCAGCCCGACGCCTGCTCCTTCGCCAAGGGCATCGCCGGCGGCCTGCCCATGGGCGGCTTTTTGGTGAACGAGAGGTGCCGGAACGTGCTGGGCCCCGGTACCCACGGCTCCACCTTCGGCGGGAACCCGGTGTGCGCTGCCGCGGCCTGTGCGGTGCTGGATATCCTGGATGACGAGACCATCGCCCAGGCGGCGGAGAAGGGGCGGTATCTCCGGGACGCCATCGAGGCAATGGCCCTGCCCTGCCTGGGCAAGACCCGGGGGCTGGGCCTGATGATCGGCATCGACGTGGCGGAGGGGTACACCAACAAGGACCTGTGCGCCCGGCTGAACCAGGGGGGGCTGCTGTGCCTCACCGCCGGGCCGGGGCTGCGGCTGCTGCCGCCGCTGACCATCACGAAAGAGGAGATGGACAAGGGGCTGGCGGTGTTCCGGGCCACATTGGAAAACTTGTGAGGAGAGTGGAAAGAAATGCAGAAAGACCTGCTCAAGCTGCTGGACCTGTCCCGGGAGGACATCACGGAGATCCTGGACACGGCGGACCAGATGAAATACAGCCAGAAACACGGCATCGCCCACGACTATCTGAAGGGCAAGACCCTGGCTATGATCTTCGAGAAGAACTCCACCCGGACCCGGGTGTCCTTCGAGGTGGGCATGTACCAGCTGGGGGGGCACGCCCTGTTCCTGTCCGGCAAGGACAGCCAGATCGGCCGGGGGGAGCCGGTGGAGGACACCGCCCGGGTGCTCTCCCGGTACTGCGACGGCATCATGA
>JAHZFC010000010.1:22485-25933 GCA_019421525.1 Clostridiales bacterium | reverse complement strand
GCCATAGGCGGAAGCGAAGGATATGCAGCTTGCGGCGACGAGGGGCTTTGTCCCCGGCGAGAGCCTGTCGAACACACTTTTCGAAAGGCTCAGTTTTCCCGGGAAAGGGCGGATTTACTTTCCCGGCCAGACATGGTATACTATATCGTTACAGAACAAAACACAGATCGGGAGTGATGCCCATGGAAAGCAGACTGCTGCCCCTCCAGGAGGCGTATCTGGACTATATCGCCGCCCAGGAGGGAAAAATGCCGGACCGTGACGAGACGCTCAACTGGGAGCGGATGCACATGGCCTCCTGCGCCCGGCTGGGCTGGCTCCTGGCCCAGGAGCGGGGGGTGGACCCGGACCTGGCCGCCTGCGCCTGCGCCATCCACGACATCGGCCGGGTGCTCACCGGGCGGCAGGCGGGCCACGCCCAGGCGGGGCTGGAGCCCGCCCGGGCCTTTTTGGCGGGCACCGGCCTGTTCTCCCCGGAGGAGACCGAGCTGCTGGCCCAGGCGGTGGCCCACCACAGCGACAAGTCGGTGGTGGGAAACTCCATCGAGGAGATCGTCAAGGACAGCGACGTGGTGGACTGCTTCCAGTACGGCCTGTCCTTTGCCCGCCCGGAGCAGGAGCGGCGCTATCAAAACTGGCTGGCCACCCGGCTGGAAAAGAGGGATGAGACATGAAGTATAGAAGACTCTTTACCCCCATCACCATCAACGGCATGGAGCTTCGCAACCGCATCGTCATGCCCGCCATGCACCACCTGTATACCGACAACGGCTACTGCACGGCCAAGTTCGCCAACTACTACTGGCGGCGGGCGGAGGGGGGCGCGGGGCTCATCATCGTGGGCTCCTGCCGGTTCGACGAGTACGGGGCCAAGGGCAACTCCATGTCCCTGGCCAGCGACGACACCATCCCCGGCTGGAAGGATTTCACCGACGGCGTCCACCAGCGGGGGGGCAAGGTGGCGGTGCAGCTCTATCACGCCGGGCGGTATGTGCCGGAGCGGGACGTGCCCTGCGGCAAGCCCGCCCTGGCCCCCTCGGCGGTGTACTGCCCCTACACCAAGGAGACCGCCCCGGAGATGACGGTGGACCAGATCCACGAGGTCATCGAAAACTGGGCCAAGGGCGCCCTCCGGGCCCGGCAGGCGGGGTTCGACATGGCGGAGATCATCGCCTCCGCCGGCTACCTGATCCCCCAGTTCCTCTCCCCGGTGACCAACCGGCGCACCGACGAGTATGGTGGCAGCTGGGAAAACCGGTGCCGCTTCCCCCTGGAGGTGATCCGGGCGGTGCGCGCCTCCGTGGGGCCGGACTACCCCATCTCCATGCGCATCTGCGGCAGCGACTTCATCCCCGGCTCCAACACCAATGAGGAGTGGGCGGCCTTCGCCCCCCTGGCCCAGCAGGCGGGGGTGGACCTGTTGAACGTCACCGTGGGCTGGCATGAGAGCCGGGTGCCCCAGATCACCGGGGAGGTGCCCTGGGGCGGGCTGACCTACACCGGCAAGGCCATCCGGGATGCGGTGTCCATCCCCGTGGCCATCGGCGGGCGGGTGAACCGCCCGGCCACCGCCGAGCAGGTGCTGGCCCTGGGGTACGGTGACCTGGTGACCCTGGGCCGGGCCCTGATCACCGACCCGGACTGGCCAAAGAAGGCCCTGGCCGAACAGGAGGACGCCATCCGGCCCTGCATGGGGTGCAACCAGGGGTGCCTGGCCAACACCTTCTTCGACCGGCCCATCACCTGTCTGGCCAACCCCCTGTGCGGCACGCCGGAGGAGGTGGAGCTGCCCCCGGCAAAGGAGAAGAAAAACGTGCTGGTGGTGGGCGGCGGCCCGGCGGGGTGCGAGGCGGCCTTCCGCCTGGCCCAGCGGGGCCACGCCGTCACCCTGTGGGAGAAGACGGACCGGCTGGGCGGCCAGCTGAACTTAGCGGCCCAGATGCCCGCCCGGGGGGACTTTCGGGGGCTGATGGACTACTACGCCGCCGTCCTGCCCCGGCTGGGGGTACAGGTGGAGCTGGGCCGGGAGGGGACCGCCCGGGAGATCGCCTCTCTGGGCTTCGACCATGTGGTGGTGGCCGTGGGGGGCGCGCCCAATGTCACCCCTCTGCCCACCGAGCCGGGCTGCGTGCCCGTGTTCACCTCCACCCAGGTGATCCGGGGGGAGGTATTCCCCGGCAAGCGGGTGGTGGTCATCGGGGGCAGCTACATCGGGGTGGAGACCGCCCGGCTGCTGGCCCGGCAGGGATCGCTGTCCCCGGAGCAGCTGTTCCACCTGTCGGTCAACCATGCTGAGAGCGGCGAGCGGCTGGAGCGGCTGCTCAATACCTCCGCCCGGCAGGTGTGGCTGGTGGAGAAGGGGCCCAAGATCGGCTTCGGCTACGAGAGCGGCACCAGCTGGCCCGCCCTGGGGGATCTGACCCGGCTGGGGGCCAAGCTGATGAAGAACAGCCTTATCACCGCCATCGGCTCCGGCGGAGTGCTGTGCCAGGTGACGGACAAGGAGGGCAAAACTTCCATCCAGACCATCGAGTGCGACACGGTGGTGGTGGCCTCCGGCGTCCACCCTGACGGCGTGCTGGCCGGGGAACTGGAGGCGCTGGGGGTGCCGGTCACCGCGGTGGGCAACGCCCAGCGGCTGTGCCGGGCCATCGGAGCCATCAAGATGGGTGCGGAGGTCGGCTGCGCGCTGTGACAGCGAAAGAGCAGCTTGTCGAAAAAGCCTCGCAGAGTTCGCGCTCGCAAGCGCGAAGAAATTGAGATCAGTTCTCGGCCGCGGCATATCGTCACGGCAAAGTCCGTTCCGGGCAAAACACCCTGGCGGGTATTCTGCCCTGCACTTCCTTGCCGCTCCTCCCCCATCCAAAACGAAGGGACGTTTTGGATGGGTACCCATGGCGAAAACACTTTTTCGACAGCCTCAGGTCCGCCCAGCCAAGCTGGGCGGACCTCTTTACAAAGATCAGAAAAATTGACCAAATCCTTCTTTGCATTGCTGGCAAAGTGTGGTATACTTGTCCCATATAAGTAGGAGGCGATCACCATGCTGCAACTCGATCTGACACAAGCTCAGTCCTTCCTATCCGACCCCATCCCCCAGGAGGCGGCGGACAGGGCCCGCCAGTCCCTGCTGGACGGCAGCTGCCCCGGCAGCGACTTCACTGGCTGGGTCCGGCTGCCCCGGGACTATGACAAGGAGGAATTCGCCCGCATCCAGGCCGCCGCCCGGCGCATCCAGAGCGACAGCCAGGCCCTGGTGGTCATCGGCATCGGCGGGTCCTATCTGGGGGCCCGGGCGGTGCTGGAACTGCTCAAGAGCCCCAACTACAACCTGCTGCCCAAGGACACGCCGGAGGTCTACTTCATCGGCAACGGCCTGTCCGCCGACGCCATCACCGAGACCATCCAGCTCATCGGGGACAAGGACTGGTCCATCAACGTCATCTCC
>JAHZFC010000010.1:0-22475 GCA_019421525.1 Clostridiales bacterium | reverse complement strand
CTCCAAGTCGGGCACCACGCTGGAGCCCGCTCTGGCCTTCCGGATGTTCCGCTCCCTGCTGGAGAAAAAGTACGGCAGGGAGGGGGCCAAGAGCCGCATCTACGCCACCACCGACAAGGCCCGGGGGGTGCTCAAGACCCAGGCGGACGCCGAGGGGTGGGAGACCTTCGTGGTCCCCGACGAGGTGGGCGGCCGGTACTCGGTGCTCACCGCGGTGGGCCTGCTGCCCCTGGCGGCGGCGGGCGTCGACATCCAGGCTCTCATGGACGGGGCCGCCGCCCAGATGGAGGAGTGCCTGAACCAGGCCGACAGCTCCGCCGTCCGCTATGCCCGGGCCCGGGCCGCCCTGTACCAGGCGGGCAAGAAGATCGAGGTGCTGGCCTTCCCGGAGCCCTCCTTCCGCTTCTTCTGCGAGTGGTGGAAGCAGCTGTACGCCGAGAGCGAGGGCAAGGACGGCAAGGGCCTGTTCCCCGCGGGGCTGGAGCTCACCGCAGACCTGCACTCCATCGGCCAGTACCTCCAGGACGGGGAGCGGGACCTGCTGGAGACGGTGGTGTCCTTTGCGCGCAGCCGCAGCGCCGTGGTGGTGGCGGAGGACCCGGAGGATCTGGACGGGCTGAACTACGTGGCGGGCCGGGACATGGACTTCGTGGCCCTCCAGGCCAGAAGGGGCACCGCTCTGGCCCATGTGGACGGGGGCGTGCCCAACCTGGCGGTCACCCTGCCCAGGCGGGACGAGGACAGCGTGGGCCGGCTCATCTACTTCTTTGAGTTCGCCTGCGCCATCTCGGGGCTGCTCATCGGGGTCAACCCCTTCGACCAGCCGGGGGTGGAGGACTACAAGAAGAACATGTTCGCCCTGCTGGGCAAGCCGGGCACCGAGGCGCGCCGGGCCGAGCTGGACGCGCGGATGGGGCAGGCCGCCCAGTGATGAAATTTCCATAAAGTTCGCTGAAAGATATTGAAATCAAACGGTAAAAATGATACCATAAGAAAAAGGGGACTCCCCCTTCAAAAGTATAAGGAGTGATTGTGATGGTCAAAGTGATCATGGGCCTGAAGGGCACCGGCAAGACCAAACAAATGATCGATCTTATCAATACCGCGGTGGACAGCGAGCACGGCAATGTCGTCGCCATCGCCCACGGCACCAAATTGACTTACGATATCAGCTATAAGATCCGCCTGGTGGACACCTCCGATTTCAACATGCCCACCTTCGACTACCTGAAGGGCTTCGTCTATGGCCTGTACGCCAGCAACTACGACATCACCCATGTGTTCATCGAGAGCCTGAACAAGGTGGTGCCCACCGACGGCAGCCCCGAGGTGGAGGTGTTCCTGGACTGGCTGGAGTCCTTCTCCGAGAAGTACGGCGTGAAGTTCACCGTCTCCATCAGTGCCGACGCCTCTCTGGCCCATGAGGGCGTGCGCAAATACTTCTGACCTGATACATGATACGAGACACAGGAGGGCCCTGCGCTGCAGGGCCCTCCTTGTTTTTTGGGAAGGGGCTCTGCCCGCTTTGCGGGAGAGCCGCAGCCCCTCGCGCCGAGCCGGCGTGAAAACGCACCTGGCCCCAGGCGGGGCTGCGCGATCAAAAGGCTCCCCGGAAGCGATCTGCTTCCGGGGAGCCTTTTATCAGTGTTCGTTGTCTGTATCCCGCCGGGAAGGAGTCATTCCTTCACCTTGATGGTCATGAGCAGCTCGCCGTCGTCGGCGCAAAGTCCGCTTTGCTCCGTTTCCGCCTGGCGGCGAAAACTGCGCCCGCTCCCTTGCGCCTCCTCTCCCCGCAAGACCCGCTTCGCTGGGCTCTTGCAGGGACCCCCATATGTCAAGGCCGGCTCGCGGGGGCACTCAGTCCTTCACCTTGATGGTCATGAGCAGCTCACCGGCCTTGACGGAGGTGCCCTCCTTGATGAACACCTCGTCCACGATGCCCGCCATCCGGGCCACCACGGAGGTCTCCATCTTCATGGCCTCGATGACGGCCAGCACCTGGTTTTCCTCCACGGCGTCGCCGGGCTTCACGTTCACCTTGGACACCATGCCGGGGATGGAGGAGCCCACCTGGCTCTTGTCCTCGGGGTCGGCCAGCACCACGACTTTGCCCTTGACCTCCGCCCGCTTATCGGGGACCGCCACCTCACGGCGCATGCCGTTGAGCTCGAAGTTGACGGTACGGGTGCCGTCCTCGTTCTGGTCGCCCAGGCCCAGGTAGCGGATCACCAGGGTCTTGCCGTCCTCGATGTTGATCTTGTTGGTCTCGCCCAGGGCCATGCCGTTGAAGAACACGTGGCTGCCCATCCGGGTGATGTAGCCGTACTCCTTGCGGTGCTTGCGGTAGTCCTCATACACCTTGGGGAACAGGCAGTAGGCCAGCATGGCCCGCATATTGATAGGCTCGTTGTCCATGAACCGCTCCATCTCGGCGCGGACCTGGTCGAAGTCCACGGGGGCCAGCAGCTCGCCGGGGCGGCAGGTGATGGGCGCCTCGCCCTTGAGCACCACCTCCTGGAGGCCCTCCGGCTGGAAGCCCCAGGCGGGCTGGCCCATCATGCCCTTGAAGTAGCTGACCACGCTGTCCGGGAAGGACAGGCTACGGCCCCGCTCCACGATGTTGTCCGGGGTCAGGTCGTTCTGCACCATGAAGATGGCCAGGTCGCCCACCATCTTGGAGGAGGGGGTGACCTTCACGATGTCGCCCAGCATCTCGTTGACGGTGCGGTACATCTCCTTGACCTCTTCGAACCGGGAGCCCAGGCCCAGAGACACCACCTGGGGATACAGGTTGGTGTACTGGCCGCCGGGGATCTCGTAGCGGTAGATGTCGGTGGTGGGGCTGCGCAGGCCCTCGTCGAAGCTTTCGTAGCGCAGGCGGACATCCGCCCAGTAGTTGTCCAGCCGCTGGATCTCCTGCAGGTCCAATCCGGTGTCCCGCTCCTGGCCCTGGAGGGCGGCCACCACCGCGGACAGGGAGGGCTGGCTGGTCAGGGAGGACAGGGAGGCGGTGGCGCAGTCCACGATGTCCACCCCTGCCTCAGAGGCCAGCAGGTAGGCGGCCACCTGGTTGCCGGTGGTGTCGTGGGTGTGCAGGTGGATGGGCAGGCCCACCTCCTGCTTCAGGGTGGACACCAGCTTCTTGGCCGCGTAGGGCTTCAGCAGGCCGGACATATCCTTGATGCACAGGGTATGGGCGCCCCGCTTTTCCAGTTCCTTGGCCATGTCCACATAGTACTTCAGGGTGTACTTGTCCCGTGTGGGATCCAGGATGTCGCCGGTGTAGCAGATGGTGGCCTCCAGCAGCTTGTTCTGGTTGAGCACCTCATCCATGGCGATCTCCATGCCGGGCAGCCAGTTCAGCGAGTCGAACACCCGGAACACGTCGATGCCGGAGCGGGCGGATTCCTTGACGAACTCCCGCACCAGGTTATCGGGGAAGTTGGAGTAGCCCACCATGTTGGAGCCCCGCAGCAGCATCTGGAAGGGGATGTTGGGGATCTTCTCCCGGAGCATATCCAGCCGCTCCCAGGGGGACTCGTGGAGGAAGCGGTAGGCGGTGTCGAAGGTGGCGCCCCCCCACATCTCCAGGGAGAAGCAGTCGTTCAGGATCTCGGCCACGCCGTCGGCGCCCTTGACCAGGTCCCGGGTGCGCATCCGGGTGGACAGCAGGGACTGGTGGGCGTCCCGCATGGTGGTGTCGGTGATGAGCAGCTTCTTCTGGTCCAGCACCCACTGCTTCACCGCCTCGGGGCCCTTGGTGTCCAGCAGCTGCTTTAAGCCGCACAGGGGCTTGTCCCCTTTGGGGGTGGGGAAGCGGGGCGTGTCGTACTGGTGGCGTTCGGTGTCCGGGTTGTCCACCTGGATCTGGGCGATGTACTTCAAGACCTTGGTGGCCCGGTCCTTACTGTTTTCGATCTCGAACAGCTCAGGGGTGTCGTCGATGAACTTGGTGTGGCACTGCCCGGCGTGGAAGGCGGGGTGGGCCAGGATATTGGTGACGAAGGGGATGTTGGTCTTGACGCCCCGGACGTGCTCCTCGCTCAGGGCGCGGGCGGCCCGGCGGCAGGCCCCTTCGAAGGTGTTGTCCCAGGAGGTGACCTTCACCAGCAGGGAGTCGTAGTAGGGGGAGATGACGCTGCCCGCCGCGGCGTTGCCGCCGTCCAGACGGACACCGTAGCCGCCGCCGGAGCGGTAGGCGGTGATCTTGCCGGTGTCGGGGGCGAAGTTGTTGGCCGGGTCCTCGGTGGTCACCCGGCACTGGATGGCGTAGCCGTTCATGTGCAGGTCGTCCTGGCTGTTTAGGCCGATGGCCGGGTGGGACAGGGGGTGCCCCTCGGCGATGAGGATCTGGGCCCGGACCAGGTCCACCCCGGTGACCATCTCGGTGACGGTGTGCTCCACCTGGATGCGGGGGTTCATCTCGATGAAGTAGTGCTGGCCGGAGTTCTTGTCCACCAGGAACTCCACGGTGCCCGCGTTGATATAGCCCACATATTTGGCGATCTTCACCGCGTCCGCCCGCAGGGCCTCGATGGTATCCTTGGGCACGGACCAGGCGGGGGCGAACTCCACCACCTTCTGATAGCGGCGCTGGAGGGAGCAGTCCCGCTCCCCCAGGTGCATGACGTTGCCGTGCTCGTCGGCCAGGATCTGCACCTCGATGTGCTTGGGCTCCACCAGGAACTTCTCGATGAAGATGTCCTCATTGCCGAAGGCCTTCTTGGCCTCGTTCTTCACCAGCTGGAACTCCCGGCGGACGTCCTCCTCATTGTCGCAGCGGCGCATGCCCCGGCCGCCGCCGCCGGCGGCCGCCTTGAGGATGATGGGGAAGCCGTAGCTCACCGCCTTCTCCACTGCCTCGTCCGCGTCCTTGAGCGGTTCAGTGGAGCCGGGGATGATGGGCACGCCGCAGGCGATGGCCGTGGCCTTGGCGGCCAGCTTGTCCCCCATCTGGGCCAGGATGTGGGAGGGGGGACCGATGAACTTGATGCCGTTCTGCTCACAGGCCCGGGCGAAGTCGGCGTTCTCGCTCAAAAAGCCGTAGCCCGGGTGGATGGCGTCCACACCCCGGCGCTTGGCAAGGTCGATGATGCCCGGGATGTCCAGATAGGCCCCCAGGGGGGACTGGTTCTCGCCGATCAGGTAGGCCTCGTCGGCCTTGATGCGGAACAGACCGTTGATGTCCTCGTTCGAGTACATGGCCACGGTGTGCAGTCCCAGGTCATAGCAGGCCCGGAAGATGCGGATGGCGATCTCGCCGCGGTTGGCGGCCAGAACTTTGGAAAACTGCTCAGGCACGGTGCTCCCTCCAATTATATCAGTTTTGGGTCGTTCATACCTCCATTATACCGGAGAAAAAACGCTTTTGCAAACGAAAGAGCGGGGACAGATGGAAAATCGGCGGAACTGCTATGATCGACAAAAACTTTTCATCTGTATTGTCAAAAAAGACGATAGTACACCAGGAAAAGACGGCGGGGCGGAAAGAGCCTCCGCCGGAAGAGCCGCGGCGGGGGAGCGGCGGCATCTTGTCGATGGGCCGAAAAAAGTCAGGGTGCCCACAGGCTGGTGAGGGAGGGGACCACCCTGCCGTCATAGCCGATGACCGTCCCGGCGCACACCATGGAGTTGAGCACCGCCTCCTCGGTACACTCGGCCATGGCCCGGAAGGGCAGGTCCATGTCCTCCTCCCGGAACCGGGCGGCCGAACGGAGGGGGGACTTGTCCCGGGGGTCGTAGGGGTCGGCGGTGGAGAAGCCCACGAACACCTCCCCGGAGCCGTGGCCGGTGTAGGAGCCCATCCGGGCCAGCCCCACCCCGCCCCGCCGGAGCACCCGGCCCAGCTGGCGGCTGTCCAGGGGCAGGTCGGTGGCCAGGATCAGGATGCAGGAGCCCACGTCGGGGGTGTGCTCCGCCTGGAGCGTGCGGGCCAGGCCGGGGCCGATGTGCCGGCCGCAGACGGTCAGGTCGGACAGGCAGCCGTGGTTGGTCAGGGCCAGCACCCCCAGGGTGAAGGCGCGCCCCCCCACCTCCAGCAGCCGGGAGGCGGAGCCGATGCCCCCCTTCAGGTCGTGGCAGATCATCCCCTTGCCCGCCCCCACGTCCCCCTCGTCGAAGTCGGCGCAGGCCGCGTCAATGGCCAGGGGGACATGGCCGGCCTCCACCGGCCGTCCGGCGATGCGGGACAGGGTGCCGTCGTTGCACTCGCACACCACGGGGCTCACCGAGCGGGCGGGGGCGCCCTCCTTCTCGCACTGCTCCAGCAGCCAGGACACCGCCCCGTCGTAGACCTTGCCCACGTTCAGGGTGTTGGTCAGGAAGATGGGGGACTCCAGCCGGCCCAGCTCGTCCACCTGGACCAGGCCCAGGCTCTTGCCGAAGCCGTTGAGCACGAAGGCGGCGGCGGGCAGCTTGTGGTAAAAGGGGCTGCCGGGACAGGGGAGGACGGCGGTGAGGCCGGTCTTGTACTGCTCGGTGTCGATGGTGACGTGGCCCACGGCCACCCCGGGCACGTCGGTGATCTTGTTGCGCGGGCCGGTGGGCAGCTGGCCAACAGTCAGGCCCAGGTCCCGGGCGCGGAGCTGAGACATCATGATCCCGCCTTTCAGGAGTTTGGATGAAAAGATCATACCACACCGGCGGGGAACTGGCAAGGAGGAGCGGATAATAGAGCACGCCCCCGGCCCGGGGCCGGAGGCGTGCTGTGCATACAGACAGAAAGACGGGCCTTACGCCGCAGCCTTCTGCTTCTTGTTCAGCTTGTCGATCACCACATAGATCACGATGGACACCGCGGCGGTGACCGCGCCCATGATGAAGGTCAGGGTGTAGGCGCCGGTGGCGCTGTACAGGGCGTTGGAGATGGCGTTGAACACCACCGAGGACAGGCCCAGGGCCAGCATGATCACACCGTAGTTGGTGCCGGAGTACTTGGGGCCGAAGAAGTCGGTGGAGGTGGCGGGGTTGACTGCGGCGGGGCCGCCGTAGGCGAAGGCGGTGACCAGCACCACGATGAAGTAGGCGTACCCGGGCACGAAGATCAGCAGCAGGGCGCACGCGATGGTCATGACGCACAGCACATGCAGGGTGTTGATGCGGCCCAGCTTGTCGGACAGGGAGGCCATGATCAGCCGCCCGGCGGCGTTGGTCAGGCCGGTGAGAGACACGCACAGCACCGCCATGCTGGAGGACAATCCCCGCTCGATGCCCAGGCCGTTGATGAGGGGGGTGAGCATGTTCCAGGTGCCGTTGAAGAGGAAGCAGCCCAAAAACAGCAGCCAGAAGGGCAGGGTGCGGGCGGCCTGGGCAAGGGTCTTGGAGTTGTCCGCCCCGGCGGGGGAGCTGGCGGCGGGCAGGTGCAGGCCGGCCAGGTAGCTCTGGTCAGGCAGGGAGATGAACAGGCAGGCGATGATGCCCACCACCAGGAACAGGATGGACAGCACCAGCAGGGTGCGGGACAGGGACATGGTCCCCAGCAGGGCGCTGATCACCGGGGAGAACACCACGGTGGACAGTCCGAAGGCGGAGGCCCCCAGGCCGGAGGCGAAGCCCCGCTTGTGGGGGAACCACTTCTGCATGCAGGACAGCACGGAGCCGTAGGCGAAGCCGGAGCCCATGCCGGCGATGAGGCAGTAGGTCAGGTAGAACAGCACGATGGGGGCGGAGGCGGGCAGGAAGGAGGAGATGAGGATGCCGCCGCCGAACAGGCAGATGCCCATGATGCACACCGGCTTGGGGCCGATGCGGTCCTGGATGATGCCGCCGATCAGGTTGCCGAAGCAGAAGCAGAACAGCATGAAGGAGGCCACCAGGTTGACCGAGCCGGCCTCCCAGCCGAAGAAGTCGATGGCGGGCTGCTTGAACACGCTCCAGACATACAGGATGCCCACGCACAGCTGGACCACCAGACAGCCGATCACGGCGGCCAGCATCTTGGACTTACCGCTTTTTGACATGTAGATCTTCCTTTCTCTCAAGATGACACGGTGACGCAAAAAAACTTGCCCCCAAACGGCGGAGGCAAAACCTTGGTATGATACTAACGTAGTATAACATAGCCGGCTAACTTTGTATAGCGGGTAGAAGGAAAAATAGGAGGAACCCACAAAAGAAAATGGACGGCGGTGCCGACCATTTTCACAGCTCGTCAAAAAACGCGAGGATAGGCGGAGCCTACCTGTCATTGCTCGGTGAGGTGGGCCACAAAATCCCACACGGCGGGGTTCTCCTGGTCCTCGTGCCACAGGCACAAAAGCTCCTCCGTCTGGCCGATGGGGTAGATCTTCAGGTTGGACTGCCGGGACACCCGGCTGAGCATGGTGGACACGAACACCCCCTGGCCCAGCTCGGCGGCCATGTAGGCCGACTCCAGGTTGGGCTGGATCAGGATGTCCGACGGGGAGAAGCCCAGGCCCTGGCTCTGCTTGGCGGCCCGCTGCTTGCTGTGGCTCAGGGGCTCGGAGGGGGCGGCGGCCTTGATGAAGGGGGAGCGGGCGAAGTCCAGATAGGTGGCGCTGTCGGTGGCCAGGGGGTCGTCCGGCGACACCAGCAGCACCAGCGGCGTGTCCAGCACCTTGGCCCGGCGGATGCCGGGGATCTGGGGGGCGAACTCCTTGTAGGTGATGATCAGGTCCACCTGCCCGGTGCGCAGCATGTCGTTGAGCTCCGCCTGACTGCGCTTCTCCCCGGTGAACTGGAGCCCCGGCCGGTCCACCTTGAGCCGGCGCAGGGCGTCCCCGATGCGCTTGGAGATCTCCAGCCCCTCCAGATAGCCGATGTGCAGGGAGTTGGGCAGCTCGTCGTAGTACCTCCGGGCCTCCTCCATGGCGGCGGAAAAGGCGGAGGCAGACAGGGCGAAGGTGCGCTTGAAGATCTCGCCGGCCCGGGTGAGGGCCACATAGTGGTGGGTGCGGATGAACAGGCGGTAGCCCAGGTCCTCCTCCAGCTTGGCGATGTATTTGGAAACGCTCTGCTGGGTCATATACATGCGCTTGGCCGTCTCGGTGAAGCTCAGGGTGTCACACAGGGTGAGAAAGCACCGGACGGCGGTCTCGTTGATCATGTCGGGAGCCTCCTTGTGTCGGTACGGTCGCGGGGGATCATATCGATTATAGCAAAAAATCGCGAAAAAAACAATGGTCACAGCCATTTCTCCCATGGACACAGCCCGGGGCGGTTGTGACCGCTGTAGAGATCGACGATTGCGCGTCCGCAAAAATGAGGCTAAAATAGAGAGGAAACATCATCCGGCCTCCCCTGGGAGCCGGCCGCCCGGGCCGCACAGCGCGCCGGGCGATCCTCCGTCCGCACAGCGGGCCAACATGAAGAAAGAAGGAATATCGATGGACCGGGAACTTATCCTGCGGTGGGCCAAGCGGCTGCTGGTCTACCTGGCGGGCCTGTTCTGCATGGCCCTGGGCGTGGTGTTCTCCGTGAAGTCCGCCCTGGGCGTCAGCCCCGTCACCTGCCTTGCCAACGTGGTGTACCAGATCACCCTGACCCTGCCCGGCGAAGGGGTGGACCTGGGCATCTGCACCACGGCGGTCTACTGCCTGTACATCCTGGTGGAGCTCCTGATCCTGCGGCGGCAGTTCAAGCCCGTCATGCTGCTGCAGATCGTGGCCTCCTTCCTGTTCGGGGCCCTGGTGTCCCTGGCCACATCGGTGATGGCCTTCCTGCCCGCGCCGGAGAGCTACCCCATGCGCATGCTGTTTTTGCTGATCTCCATCCCCCTGGTGGCCCTTGGGGTGATGCTCTACCTGGCTCCCAACATCCTGCCCACCCCCGGCGAGGGGATGAGCCTGGCCATCTCCACCAAGACCGGCCTGTCGGTGGCCAACTGCAAGACGATCTTCGACTGCACCATGGTGGTGGTGTCCGCCGCCGTCTCCCTCATCTATTTCCACGGCCTGGTGGGCGTGCGGGAGGGCACGGTGCTCTCCGCGCTGCTGGTGGGCTTTGTGATGAAGCGGATGATGCGGGGGTGCCAGGCGCCGCTGCTGCGCTTCGTGGAGCGGGAGAGCAAGGTGGAGCGGGCGGCCAACGCCGCCCAGCCGGTGGTGCTGGACCGCAGCGGCAAGCCCAAGATCATGGTCACCCTGGGCCGGGAATTCGGCTCCGGCGGCCATGAGATCGCCCAGAAGCTGGCCCAGGAGCTGGGGGTCACTTTCTACGACCAGCAGCTCATCCCCATGGAGGCCCGGGAGAGCGGCCTGTCCGAGGACTTCGTCCGGGGGCAGGAGCGGCACCTGGCCCACGAGGTGATCTACGACTTCATGACCTCGGGCTACGCCATGAGCAACCAGGGCCTGGCCCCGCTGGAGCGGCTGTTCGCCGCCCGGACGGCCATCCTCCGGCGGCTGGCGGCCAGCGACGAGTCCTTCGTTATCGTGGGCCGGTGCGCCGACTACATCCTGTACGACGACCCCAACAGCTTCCGCATCTTCGTCCACGCCGCCCCGGAGCAGCGGGTCGGGCGCATCCAGAGCCAGTTCCACACCTCCCCGGAGCAGGCCAGGCGGGACCTGGAGGCCACCGACCGGGGCCGCAGCTGGGTCTACAAGCAGTGTACCGGCCGGAACTGGGGGGATGGGCGGTACTACAACCTGACGGTGGACAGCGGCAAGCTGGGCATCGACGGCAGCGTGGAACTCATCCTCAACGCCATCCGGGTGTGGTGCGATGTGCGGGGAGTGTCCCTCACCCCGCTGGCCGGGAAGAGCGGACAGGACGGGGAACAACACTGAAACGAAAAAGGATCCGGCAGGCTACCTAGCCCGCCGGATCCCAGTTTGTCGAAAAAGCCTCGCAGAGTTCGCGCCCGTAGGCACGAAAAAATTGAGATCTGTTTTCGGCCGCGGCGTGTACGTGGGCGAAAACACTTCTCGGCCCGCAAACGTGCGAACTGTCCGCATTTAGCGGACGGTGAGTGCGCTGCCGCGGGCCGTTTTCGCCGGGGATGGGGCTTTGTCCCCGGCGAGAGACTGTCGAAAATACTTTTTCGACAGTCTCAGGATCCGGCAGGCTACCTAGCCCGCCGGATCCTTTTATGCTCTGATATTCGGGCCCGGCCGCCCGCTTCTCCGGTCCCGGACAAAGGCGGTCAGCAGGAACAGGGGGAGGGTGCCCACGATAAGGGCGAAGCCCACCGCCTGGACGGCGGCACAGGGAAACAGGTGGCAGGCCACCAGCAGCACATCCACCAGGGAGAGGGCGGTCACCAGCCAGGCGGACAGGGCGCTGCCCATCTCCGGCGAGAGGGAGAACTGCCCCGGGGCGGACTTTTTGGAAAAGCCGGCGGCGGTGAACAGGGAGAAGAAGGCCATGGCCAGCAGCAGCCACAGCACCCACTTTTCGGCATAGCCGTTGGGGGTACCGCTGGCGTCAAAGTGGATGGCCAGCTTGCCCCGGACCAGGAAGGTCCCGGCCAGGGCGGCGCACACTCCCACTCCGAACATGGTCAGGGACAGAGCCCGCCACAGGCGGATGGGGGAGAGACGGAACATGACGGACACCTCCTGGGGGCGGTACGCGCCCCAGCTTTGCCGCTATCATAGTCCTGTTCCCCGCCGTTGTCAAGGGCAGGGGGGAGGGCGGCTCAGGCCAGGTTGACCGCGGCCCAGTAGCCCTCCTCCATGGCCTGGCGGGCCTTCCGGGCCCGGACGCAGTCGCCCACGCACACGGTGTCCGGGCAGGCGTCCCACAGCTCGTCCACGGTCTGGCTGTTGGGGCGCATGCCCATGGCGTACACGATGGTGTCCGCGGGGATGAACTCCTCGGCGCCATCGCCATTGACGGCGTACACGCCCCGGCCCGGCTCCAGCCGGGACACCCTCAGGCCGGTGCGGGCGGTGATGGGGGCCTTGGCGAAGGCCTGCATCATGCCCTCCTTGTGCATCCAGTTGGCCTCGGGGGCGATCTCGGACTGCATCTCGATGATGGTGACCTCGTGGCCCCGCTCGGCCAGGAACAGGCCGGTCTCGCACCCCACCAGGCCGCCGCCCAGCACGGCGACCCGTTTGCCCACCTGGTCCAGCTTGGTGTACACGGTGGTGGCGTGCTCCACGGCGGGGTCGTCCAGGCCGGGGATGGGGGGCCGGGCGGGGGAGGAGCCCACCGCCAGGATGACCGCGTCGTAGCCGCCCTCTTTGATGAGATCGGCTGTGACAGCGGTGTCCAGCAGCACCTTGGCTCCGCTCTTGTCCACCTGGGTGATGAGGTAGTTCTTCAGCCGCATCAGGTCCACCTTCAGCCCGTCGTAGTCGGTGAACTTCAGCAGGCCGCCCAGCTTGTCGCTGCGCTCAGCCAGGGTGACGTCATGGCCCCGCCGGGCGGCGGTGGCTGCGGCCATCATGCCGCCGGGGCCGCCGCCCACCACCAGCACCTTCCGCTTGCCCCTGGCGGGGGCGGACAGGCGGTCGAACCGGGCCTCCTGAGCGGTGCGGCAGTTGTCGGCGCAGGTCAGCTGGTTGCCCGCATGGAGGCCGGTGAGGCAGTCCAGGCACCGCAGGCAGGGGACGATGTCCTCGGTGCGGCCATGGCGGGCCTTGTCCGGGAAGTGGGGGTCGGCGATGGAGGCCCGGGCCATGGCGATCACGTCCGCCTTGCCCTCGGCCAGGATCTGCTCGGCCAGCTCCGGGGTGGTGATGCCGCCGATGGTGACCACGGGGGTCTTGACCCCGGCGGCCTTGATGGCGGCGGCGTAGTGGACGTTCACCCCGTGGGGCAGGAACATGGTGGGGTGGGTGTGGACGGCCTGGGCCTCCTCGGTGTCCAGGCCGGCGGAGACGTGGATCAGGTCCACCTTGCCGTCCAGCAGCTTGGCAAAGGCGATGCCGTCGGCCTGGGTCAGCCCGCCCTCGATCTCCTCCGAGCCGGACATGCGGTACTCGATGAGGAAGCGCTCCCCGCAGCGCTGACGGACCCGGTCCACCACCATCAGGGGGAACCTGGCCCGGTTCTCCAGGGACCCGCCGTACTCGTCGGTGCGGGTGTTGTACCGGGGGGAGAGGAACTGGTCCAGCAGCCAGCCGTGGCCGCCGTGGATCAGCACCATGTCATAGCCGGCGTTTTTCAAGATCTCGGCGCAGTCGGCAAAGTGGTCGGCCACTACGTTCATGTCCGCCTCGGTCATGCCGTGGATGTCGATGCGCTCCTCATAGGGCTCGCCGTGGAGCACGCCGGACTCCACCCGGTGGACCTCCACCGGGCCCCAGGCCTCCCAGCCGTCGGGGTCCGCGTCCCGGTTGGCCCCGGCGAAGGCCACCATGCCGCCGTGGTTGAGCTCCTGGCTGGCCAGGGCGCCCCCGGCGTGGATGGCCCGGGCGATCTCCGCCAGCTTGGGCTGGTTTTCCGGCGTGACGGCGAAGGAGCGGGGGTTGGTGGCGGCGTGCTCCCGGTCCACCGGGGTGTCCCCCAGGGTGACCACGGCAAAGCCGCCCCGGGCCTTTTCGGCGTAGAAGTCGATCATGGACTCGTCGGGCCGGCCGTTGAAGTCCATGTGGGACATCATGTGGGGGGCCACGAACAGGCGGTTGCGGAAGGTGACGCCCTTGATGGTCAGCGGCTCAAACAGGTGGGGATAATAGGGATTCATGATCGGGTTCCTCCTTTGTTCCAGATGAGAGTTCCATGGTGCCATTGTAACGCGGGACGAGGCAAAAGAGAAGCAATTCTTTTCCCTTGATCAGCAACTGAAAATTGCAAAATATCGAAAATTTTCATTGCAAATGTGCCTTAGCGCTGATACACTGGAAACAGATGCCCGGCGTACAGCCGGAGAAAGGGGAGATCGTCCCATGCTGACCCAGCGGCTGGTGGAGAGCTTTTTGACCCTGGCGGAGACCCTCAATTACACCCAGGCCGCCCAGCGGCTGTACCTGTCCCACCAGGCCCTGAGCCGCCAGATCGCCAGGCTGGAGGAGGAGCTGGGCTGCCTTCTGTTCGCCCGGACCACCCGGTCGGTGGCGCTGACGGCGGTGGGGGAGCTGTTTTACAGCTATTTCAAGGACGAGGCGGGGCGGTATGCCCAGGTGTGCCTGGAGGCGGAAAAGCTGGCCCGGATCCAGGAGAAGGACCTGCGGGTGGGCTTTCCCCTGGGCATCCGGCCGCCGGAGTTCTTCACCCGGGTGGTGCGGCGCTGCCAGCAGGAGCGGCCGGAGAGCATGGTCCGCATGGAGTGGCACGACGTGGACGCCCTCACCCGGCGGTTCGAGGCGGGGACGCTGGACGTGGTGTTCTCCCTGGAGGACAGCGGCCTGGCGGTGAGCCAGGAGACCGACCGCATCCGGGTGGCCCGGTGCCGGATGGTGCTGGTGGCGGCCCGGGACGACCCCGCCTGGCAGGGGGAGGGGCTGTCCGCCTTCTCCGGGCACACCTTCTTCTACGAACAGGAGGCCTCCCCGGAGACCACCAACGAGATGCGCCGCACCGTGGCCGGGCTGCTGCGCCAGGCGGGGGTGGAGGGGGCCAGGATCGAGATGGTGCCCAACATCCAGTCACGGCAGACGGCGGTGGAGCTGGGCACAGGGTGCTGCCTGAGCGTGGACCTGGACACCCTGTGCGCCAACCCCCTGGTGCGTACCTATCCTCTGGGGGCGGCCAGCTACCTGTCCTGCTACTGGCGGCGGGAGGAGGACAAGCCGGCGGTGCTGGAGCTGGTCAAATTGTGCCGGGAGGAGCTGGCCCGGGAGGGCGGCGCAAATTGACAGGGGATGGGGGACACGATATAATAACAGAAAACCAGAACGTCACACGGCCATGCCCCGTCCGTCCGCGGGGGGCGGCGTGAGACAGGGAGACGGGGGTGAGCGCCGTGCTCAACGAGGCGCTGGTGCGTTCCTTTTTGACCCTGGCCCGGACCCGGAACGTCACCGAGGCGGCCAGGCAGCTGTATATGAGCCAGCAGGGGGTGAGCAAGCACCTGGCCCGGCTGGAGGAGGATCTGGGCTGCATCCTGTTCCGCCGGGAGCGGGGGGGCATGACCCTCACCGGCCAGGGCGAGGTGTATTTCGAGGCCTTCTCCCAGATCGAGGGGCTGCTCTCCGCCGCCCGGGAGCGGGCGGACCGGATGGGCCATGGGGAGGATGACCGCCTGGTGATCAGCCACCTGGACCTGCTGGACGTGTCCCGGATCTTCAAGCCCATCTACCGGGATTTCCTGGCGGTGGACCCGGAGGTGCGCATGGTGTACAAGAGCGGCTCCGACTGGGCCAGCGCGGAGCGGCTGGAGGAGGGCAGCGTGGACGTGGCCTTTACCTTTCTGGAGAGCCTGGAGGGGTGTGACCGGCTGGACCACCTGGTGGTGGAGCAGCTCCAGGAGGTGCTGGTGGTGGCGGCGGACCACCCCCTCACCGCCACGGCCAGGAGCTATCTGGACTTCCGGGACGAGCCGGTGTTCTACACCCCCGAGCAGAAGGGAGGCAGCCGGGGCAAGGAGGACCGGATGGAGGCCCTGGGCATCTCGCCGGACCGGCTGGTGGAGACCAACGGCATCCTGTCCTCCTGCTCGGCGGTGGAGATGGGCCAGGGGGTCACCTTCATGACCGAGTACTGCCGCCTGCTGGACAGCGGCAGCTTCCGCACCTATCCCACCGACGAGCCGGCCACCCTGGTGATGGCCTGGCGGCGGGACAGCCAGAAGCCCGTCCTGCGCCGCTTCATCCGCTTCGTGGCCGAGCGGGTGGGGCGATAAAGAAAAACTGTAAGCGCGAACAACATTCCGTTGGACCTGCGGGGACAGGTCCAACGGAATGTTGTTGTTTTCTTTGAAATCGTTGTTTTACACTGGGGGGAGCCTTCGTATAAAATAGAGCTATCATCATAAGGAGGCTATGTCATGTACGATACCAAGGTACTGAAAAAGACCGGCGAGAAGCTGGTGGTCTACCAGTCCACCTGGCTGGTGGAGGACACCATCGCCGTCAGCGAGCTGGAGCTGTGCCCCCGGGCGGTGCTCAAGGCCCCGGAGGGGAAGTTCCTGACCCTCACCGTCAACGGCGTGGGCAGGCAGATGAAGCCCGGCACCTATAAGGGGGACGTGGTGCTGTCCGTCACTGACGCCTACCACATGGAGCCCGGCGGCCTGATGCGGATGAACCAGATCGGCCGGGAGATGAACGCCGCCGTGGTGGTGGCCGACGGCAAGGTGGCCCACACCGTCCCCGCCATCCTCCAGGGGGGCGAGGTGGCCGACGGCAAGACCGAGGGGGTCTACATGGCCAGCACCGAGGAGAGCTTCAACGGCATCATCGTGTCCGGCGGCGGCCAGTACACCATCAAGGGCGTGAAGGCCGACTTCGAGGGCTTCGGCGACAACGACTTTTTGGGCGTGGGCTGCGCGGTCACCGTGGTGGATGACGCCAAGGTGACCGTGGAGGGGTGCGACTTCACCATGAGCGGCGTCACCCGCTGCGCCATGCACGTGGGCGGCCGCAGCGACGTGCTGGTGAAGGACACCAGGATGACCAGCCTGTCCCCGGAGTCCGACTGGCCGGGCAGCTTCAGCTGGCAGGTGGGCTTCTGCGGCACCAACCGGCTGGCCCAGCTCACCGACGCGGCCAACGTGGTGTACGACAACTGCGACCTCAAGACCAACGGCTGGGGGATCCTGTCCATCGACGGCTCCGACGAGAGCCTGAAGATGGTGGTCAAGAACTCCCGCCTGGAGCTGTCCGGCCCCCGGGCCCACGGCTATGGCGCCTTCTGCATCGGCGAGAACGAGATCGTCTTTGACAACTGTGACGTGGACGTGTACGGCTACCCCATGCTGCTCATGGGCATGGAGGGGCTGGGCAAGGCGTCCATCCTGAACAGCCGCATCAAGGGCCGCCGCTTCGGCGCCATGGTCATCGACGACGACAACAGCGTGTTCACCATCAAGGACTCCTCCTTCAAGACGGGCAAGTCCACCCTGTGCATCAAAGCCTCCGCCACCATCATCGACATCGACAACACCACCATGGACCCGGGCAACGGCACCATCGTCCAGCTCATGGACCCGGACGAGTCGGGCATGAACGTCGTCGAGCACAAGATCCCCGTGGGCGAGGTGGACGTGGCCCTGCCCGACCGGGACCTGTTCCACGCCTCTCTCACCGAGGATATCGTCATGAGGATCTCCAACTGCGATCTGAAGGGCAACTTCTACAACTCCACCACCAACATCCGGGCCTATCAGCGCAACGCCAAGGGGGGCATGGGGGTGTTCCACGACACCACTGTGGGCATCATGCCCATGTTCGAGCTGCCCAAGGACGGGGAGGACGCACCCCCTCCCATGGGCCCCGCCGCCCGCCACAACGGCGACGACCTCCGCGGCCCCAAGAACCTGGGGCTGGACCTGGTGAACACCAAGATCGAGGGCGTCATCTCCTCCGCCGACCAGAAGTACCGGGACGGGCTGACCCTCATCCTGGAGGATACCCGGATGGAGCTGGGCAACATCACCCAGTCTGCCGCACCCACCATCAACAACGGCGTGTGCATCAGCCTGGACAAGGACTCCGCCTGGACCGTCACCGGCAAGAGCTACATCACCGCCCTGACCCTGGCCGAGGGCGCCGTGGTGGCCGCCCCCGCGGGCAAGAAGCTGTCCGTCACCGTGGACGGCGCCCCCGTGGAGCTCAAGGCCGGCCGCTACACCGGCAAGATCGAGCTCACCGTGGAGTGAGCTGAGCCAGTCTTCCGTTCATAAAATGTCAGAGCCCAGGGGCCGTCAAGGCCCCTGGGCTTTTTATTCACCGTAAAACGTGTGGGTCGCGCTCCTCGGAGACCCCACGGCAGCCCAGCGTCAGCGGGTGCCGTGGGGAGAGGAGCCGCAGCGGAATGGACGAGCTTTCGCCGCAGGCGGAAGCGAGGGATATGGAGCTTGCGGCGACGAGGACTTAGTGGCCCCTGCGCTTTTCACGGCGTTTTTGCTGCCTCAGGTCATACCGCCGCGCCTGCTCCGCCTGGCGCTGCTCGCGGGTGACCTCCTTCCGCTGGGTCTTTTGCTGCTCCCGCTGGAGCTGGATGGCCTGCTGGGCCCGGGTGCCCGTCCCGGTGGGGCGGGTGGCCTGGCGGGCCTGGCGCTGTGCCCGCTTGGGGCTGAGGCGCCGGTCCTGTCCTCCGGCGGGAGGCAGGGCGGGGCTGAACTTCAGTTCCCGCCACCGGGCCAGGAGAAAGGCCAGCACCTCCTGGTCCCGGGGCTCAGCGCCAAAGGTGATCTTGCACGCCCGGTAGCCCTCCGGCTCCTCCCGCTCATACAGCCCCACCCAGAAGGGGTCGTCAAAATAGACGGTCAGCCTTGCCTTACAAACGCTCATATTCAGTTCCTCCTTAAAATCAGCACTGCGCGGAGCACGGACAACCAAGGAGGCAGGTTACTGACGTTCTTTCATTCGAGCTGCTTTCAGCGCGGAGACTGGCTGAGATGAAAGAACGCGCCCACGACCATAGGCAACAATTTCAAGATCATAAAATGATCTTGAAATTGCGGGCAGGGCAACTGCCCGCCGGCATGTGGAACATGCCGGTTGCCGTATATGATCAAGCAAGAGCCGTTTTACGGCTCTCTGCGGCGAAATTCGCCGCAGGCTTCAAAACAGTGTTTTGAAGTTGCTTGATCCCACCAACGGGGACTGTGTTTTTTGCTCTGCAGGGAGAGTATACCACAGGGAGGCAAGGTTGACCAGTACAGCAGATCGAAAAAATATCATTGACAAATATTCAATAAGAGAGTATCCTGTCCATGAGGTGAGGAAGATGCGCATATCCAAGGAGCCGGAGGTCCGGAAGCAGGAGATCATCGACGCGGCCATGGGAGTGTTTGCGGAGAAGGGCTATGAGGCCACCACCATGAAGGACATCGCCCAGGCGGCCCATGTGGTGCCTGGACTGTGCTACCACTACTTCCAGAACAAGCACGCCCTGTACCAGACCGCCGTCACTCAGTACGCCCGCACCTGTGCCCGGCCCATGGCGGAGCTGCTGGAGGATACGCGGCTGCCCCTGGCCGACTGCCTGGACCAGATGGAGGCGCTGACCCTGGCCCAGGAGGGGAACTACCCCTATCAGAGCTTTTTCAACGGCCAGGGCAACGAGCTGTTCCACAAGCAGCTGGAGTTCTACATGGCCGAGGAGGTGGCCCCGGCGCTGGAGCGGTATCTCCGGTGCCGCATGGAGGCGGGGGAGGTCAGAGCATACGACCCCGCCCTGCTGACCCGCTTTGTGCTGGGGGGGATGACCGAGGTGATGAGTGCGGAACACCTCCCGGCCGCAGACCGGACGGCCTTCCTGCGCCAGTGCCTGGCACTGCTGCTTGCCCCGTGAACCGATAAGCCCCGCCCAAGGCGGGGCCCGCTTTTGCCAAACGATTGAATAATCATCAATGACGAAAGATCAATAAACATAAAGGAGAGAACACCATGAACGATCCAAAGACCATCAAAGCCCAGTCCGCCGCCTATTTTGACCAGTGCGCCGCGACCTATGACCAGACCAGCGACGGGCGGTTCGCCAGCCGGATGTACGGGGAGATCTTGAGCCGGGTCAAGCTGCTGCGGCCCAGCCGGGTGCTGGAGCTGGGGTGCGGCAACGGAGCGCTGCTGGAGCTGCTGATCGACCACCACGAGGCCCGGTATCACGGCCTGGACCTGTCCGCGGAGATGATCGCCCAGGCCAGAGCCAGGCTGGGCCAGGGGGCGGAGCTGACGGTGGGGGACGCGGAGGCGCTGCCCTATGGGGACGAGAGCTTTGACCTGGTGGTGTGCAACGCCTCCTTCCACCACTACCCCTGCCCGGCGCGGGCGGCGGCGGAGATGCGCCGGGTGCTGGTCCCCGGCGGGGCGGTGGTGCTGGGCGACCCGACAGTGCCCTTCCCGCCCCTGGCGGCCCTGCTCAATGGGATGCTCCGCTGCGGCGGCTCAGGGGACGCCCACATCTGGCGGCGGCGGGAGCTCACGGCCCTGCTCCAAAAGGCCGGGCTCCGGGTGGAGCACTGGAAGCGGCTGGCCCCCACGCGGTTCGTGTGCAACGCGGTGCGGCCGGAGTGAGGGGACGGGCGGAAGGGAAGATCAGCGGTGCGGGGCCGGGCTTATGCCCGGCCCCGCACCGCTATTTGGATCACATGGGCTCGTCAGGGCCTTCTGGTTGGATGGTGCTCACCACCCGGGTGTGGGACAGCCGCTCGTAGAACAGGGGCTTGTGGACGGCCATGCGGACAGCCTCGAACAGCAGGCAGAACAGATAGCCGCCCACCAGCGCGCCGCCGGCCACCAGGGCGGCCAGGCCGTTGAGGATGCCCCGGTCCTGGAGGAAGGTGACGGCCAGATCCAGCAGCCAGGGCAGCCAGTACAGGACAGCAAACAGGCTGCCGTACCGGAGGATGTACTGGTACCACCGGGGCGGGGCGCCCTCCGCCGTCACCACCCGGAGCCGGGTCAGCCGGTGGCCCACGATCTGCCCCCTAGACACCATGGGGACCAGGATGAAATACACCAGGGCCAGCAGGCCCACCGAGGCGATGTGGACGGGGATGGACAGGGCGGACAGGGCCAGTGTCAGGGCCACCCCCAGCACGACCACGGCGACGGCGTCATAGACCAGGGCCACCAGCCGGCGCAGGAAGGACACCTGCCGCCCCCGGGCGAAGCTGATGTGGTCCAGCTCCTCCCGGGAGGGGAGGAAGCGGGATGCCAGGCCGCCCAGCAGGTAGCCGATCATGCTGCCCAGGGTGTTCACCATCAGGTCGTCCACGTCGAACAGCCGGTAGCTGCCGGGGTAGATGAAGTACAGCCCGGTGAGCTGGGTCACCTCGAAACCCAGGGACAGCAGGAAGGAGAGCGCCAGAGTTTTGAACCACCGGCACTGGAAATAGTACCGCAGGTAGGCGCCGAAGGGCATGGTCATCACCAGGTTGAAGGCGGTGGTGAGGAAGGCGCTGGTGCCCACCACGGACAGCCAGGTCTCCGGCCGGGACCACTGGAAGTCACAGCTGCGCAGGATGTCCCCGAGAAAGGCGAAGGGCACCAGCTGGGCCTGGTGGCCGTGGAGCTGGGCCGCCTTCTCCGGCGAGGGGAGGGGGAGGATGACCAGGCAGTAGACGCACAGCAGGTACAGGATAAAGGTGTACACGATGACGGCCCGCAGGCTGAGCACCGAGCCGTATTTGTGGTAGTTGAAGGCGATATAGGGGACGGTGAACACCACGGCGATGATGGGGAACAGGACAGCCGCCTGCCGCAGGGCCTCCAGATAGCTGCTCATGGACAGCACCTTCCTTCCTCTCTTGGGATATGGGAAGCATAACAGGGAAATATTAAGAAAGAGCCAGGAAAAAGATGAAAAAGCCAAAAAGCTGTGTGGAAAAATAGAGAAAACACGCCCGCCGGGGGAACCCGACAGGCGTGTGACGATCGAAAAGCCTCGCAGAGTTCGCGCTCGCAAGCGCGAAGGAATTGTGATTCGTTTTCGGCCGCGACATGTGCGTGGCCGAAAACACTTCTCGGCCCGCAAACGTGCGAATTGTTCGCTTTCAGCGGACAATGAGTGCGCTGCCGCGGGCCGCAACCTGCTCGTCGGAAAAGGCTTTGACTTTTTCGACGAACTGACGCCCGCCGGGGAAAGCCCGGCGGGCGCGCACGTTTGGTTTACTGCTGGGGCTTGTAGCTGTCCTTCAGGCTCACCGCCCGGTTGAACACCAGGTGGCCGGGCCTGGAATCCCTGCTGTCCGCGCAGAAGTAGCCCTGGCGCAGGAACTGGAAGCGGTCAGCGCTCTGGGCATCGGCCAGGCCGGCCTCCACCTTGGCGCCGGTGAGCACCTCCAGGGAGTTGGGGTTCAGGCAGGCCAGGAAGTCCTTGCCCGCCCCGTCGGGGTCGGGGTCGGAGAACAGGTTGTCATACAGCCGGACCTCCGCGTCCAGGGCGGTGGCGGCGTCCACCCAGTGGATGGTGGCCCCCTTCACCTTCCGGCCGTCGGCTGGGTTGCCCCCCTTGGACTCGGGGTCGTACTCGGCCAGGATCTCGGTGACATTGCCGTTCTCGTCCGTCTCATAGCCCACACACTTGATAAGGTAGGCCCCCTTCAGCCGGCACTCCGGGCCGTTGGGATACAGCCGCTTGTACTTGGGCACCGGCTCGGGCAGGAAGTCCTCCGCCTCCACATACAGGTGCCTGGAGAAGGTGACAGAGCGCACCCCGTCCTCCGGGCGGTTGGGGTTGTTCTCCACCTCGAAGGTCTCGCTCTGGTCCTCGGGGTAGTTGACGATGGTGAGCTTGACGGGGCGGAGCACCGCCATCACCCGCCGGGCGCTCTCGTTCAGGTCCTCTCGGAGGCAGTGCTCCAGGAAGGCGTACTCGATGGTGTTGTCCGACTTGGTCACCCCCACCCGCTCACAGAAGCTGCGGATGGACCTGGGGGTGTAGCCTCGCCGGCGCAGGCCGCACAGGGTGGGCATCCGGGGATCGTCCCAGCCGGACACCCGGCCCTCCTCCAC
>JAHZFC010000001.1 GCA_019421525.1 Clostridiales bacterium | reverse complement strand
GCCGGACCATGGGCTTGGTGTAGCCGTCGGCATAGTGATCGCTCACATGGTAGTTGATGCCCTGCTTGGCGAAGGAGTCGGTATCGTCCGCCTCGTAGCCCCAGGGGTTGATGGAGTAGTCCGGGTCACCCACTGTTATGCCGTTGAAGGCCAGGGCGGTACCTGCCACGTCTCCGCCCATGGCGTTGACTGCGATAGTTCCGTCCTCATAGAAAGAGACGTTCTTGTCATCGGCCAGGCCGGTGAGGAAGAAGGTGGGCAGGTCATATTCCGCGGCCTTGGTCTCAAAGCCGTCCAGGATCGGGAAACCGGCCATGGGCGCGATGGCGGCAAAGACCTCAGTATTCAGGTAACTGGTGAAGAAGGTATTCATGCCGCCCATGGAGAAGCCGGTGAGGTAGACCCGAGAGGGGTCGATGTTATAGGCCTCGATGCTCTCGGTGACGATCTGCATGACACAGTCCACGGCGATGCCCTTGCTCTCGATGTCATTGACATAGTCGGGCGCCACCAGGATAAAGCCTTCCTCGGCGGCCACGTCTGCCCAGCCGCAGGTGGCGGCGGGACACAGGGGGTCCTCACTGAACCCGTGGAGCAGGACCACCAGGGGGACGGCTTCGTCGCCGGTGTAGGAGCCCGGGATATAGTCATAGGCCACGTAATCCTTGCCGTCATAGGAATAGGTGTGCTCTTTCACCGTCAGGCCCAGCTCCTCGTAGTTGGGCCAGCTCATGAGCACCCACTCGCTCATATCGAAGGTATTGGCCACCACATCATTGAGCATGGGGGCCCGGGTGATGCGGGAGAGGAGCGTACCCCAGGCATCGGCGACGATCTCCGCGTCAAAGCTGCTGTCGCCATCCTTCACGATGACCTGCTTTTCGGTGTAGCTGCTGTTGACGAAATGGCCGGGAGAGGGCTCGGAGTCGGTCTCGTTGACCGTCTTATAATAGTTCAGGGCCGTATCACAAGGATCCACCAGATAGGCGGGCAGGGCAAGGCCGGGCTCCAGGGCCTCATCCATCTCCCCGCCAAAGGTGAGGATGGCGGCGATACGGCTGGCGTTCTGGGACAAGACGTTGTTTACGAACGTCGCGCCGTCGCCCTCGGCGATGATGTACTGCAGATTGTTGTAAGTGCGCCGCTCGTATTCGCCGGTAGGCGGCGTGAAAGAGATGATCTTGCCGCCAGCCAGATAGATCTGGGACTCATAATAGACGTTCAGGTCCTCCTGAGTATAGCTCTCGCCGTTGAGGGGATCGGGGCAGATGATATAGGCGGGGGCGCTCTCAGCGATGTCGATCAGCCCCATCTCCTCCAGCTTGGCATAGGCCTCCTCCTGGCTTGCAAAGGGCTCATCGGGGTAGACGAAGATGACCGCGTTGAGTTGGCCGCTCATCAGGTCGAAATCATGGGGATCGGAAGGAGAATAGAGATAGAAGGAATAGTCCCCTTCCGGGGTGTAGGGGCTGTCGGTGACAGCGATGTTTTCCAGCCGTTCAAAGGTCCCTTTGGCTGGCTCAGAGGCCGCTCCGTCGGCGGCCAGCGAGGGCATCGCACAGAGCGAGCCGAGAAGCCCCAGGGCAAGCAACGCTGAGATCGTGCGTTTGAGACGATTTTTCATGGGTTCCGCTCCTTTCATTTGGTGGTTTTATCATAGCAGAGCGGGGATCCCCCTGCAAACAGGATTTTTTTGTCTCTCACAAGAAAATACTTGTGAGGGCTCGTGACAAATGACCTCCCGCGTGCTAAACTGAAAAAAGACTGAGATCTTGGGACGGCGCAGAGGGGGATAGATATGAATCTGGACAACCTACAATGCCTTTTGGATGTGGTAGAGGCAGGAAGCTTTTCTCAGGCGGCGCGGGATCGTTATATGTCACAGCAGGCCCTCAGCGATCAGATCCGGCGGTTGGAAAAGCACTACCGAAGGCCCCTGCTGGAACGGACAAAGCCGGTCCGGCTGACGGAAGCGGGGAGATTGGTCTATGAAACGGCAAAAGATGTGTTGATGGCAATGGCACACCTGGAGCAGCAGGTGGCGCGGCTGGGTGAGCATGGGCGCCGTTTGGTGATCTCCACAGGACTGGTGTGGACACCGCCCTTTCTGCCTCCGGTGATCGCACAGTTCCAGCAGATCGCCCCGGACGTTGAAGTGCACCTGCTCCATCCAAGCTCTATCTATGAGGAGCAGACATCGCCCCAGCCTGGCGCGGAGCTGATCGTGGGGAATATGCCCTTTGGTCCTGGGGTAGAGGGAACGGTACTGTTCCAGGACATCCTGAGCCTTGTGGTGTCAGAGGAGCTGCTCCGGCGGACTTATGGCGACCGATGGCGGGAACGAGATCGCTGGCTGCGGGAACGGGCTTCGCTCGAGGACTGCGGGCAGTTGCCGATGGCCTCTGGGGCGATGGACAGGAGGGACGGGTGCCATATCCCGGGCAGCTTTTCGGCAGAAATGCTGGATGATCAGGACGTGGTGGTCTATCGGTGTATAAAGGGACTGGAGGCGGCTGTTTTCCCTGACCACTATGCCCGGCAGACCTTTGGCGAGGCCCCAGGGGTGCGCATCTATCCCCTTTATCCAGAACGAACGGCTTTTCGGGTGGGGATCGGCATGAGGAGGGGCAGACCGCTGAGCGAAGAGGCGCGCCTCTTTATCCAGGTAGCCAAAGGATATTTCCAAAACGAGGAGGACGGACAAAGGCCGGCCCGGGACAGAGAAGAGTACCATACAGCATGAATCGAGATAGGAGCGGCGGGCGTCCCCGCCGCTCCTGCGCTGTTTAATACAATCATAAGTAAATTTGAATAATGGTAACATTCTAGAACACAAAAGAAAACAAAACCAGTCAAAATCAAAAGAATCAAGCACTTTTTGCAATCCGTCATTTTATACAGCTTTTTGCTGTAAGCCACAATCCCTATGAGACCTTGAGGATCTCCCGGCGCAAATAGTCCACATCCACATGGGTGTAATGGTCGGTAATATCTTTGTTTGCATGCCCGAGGATGCGCTTGACGGCCAGCTCATCCATGCCCGCCATCCGCATCCTGGAGGCCGCAGTATGGCGGCACCAGTGGGGCGTGGCATCCGGGACGCCAAGAGCAGCGGCAACAGCGGCAAATTGCGCGCGGTAGGCATCCGACGAGATCGGGCTGCCATCATCCTTGCATATGATGGTGTCCCCGCCGCGGGCCAGCCAGGCCATGAGATACGGCTTGATCTGTGGATGCACCGGGACGATGCGCCCTCGGCCGGCCGCTGTTTTTATACCGCCCTGGAGGTAGTCTCCGTCGGCATGGTAGGCAAATCGGGTGAGGCCGAGGAACTCCGACACCCGGAATCCGGTATAGCACAGCATGAGGGCCGTGTCGGCCCAGGGCACGCCATCGGCGGCCATCTGCTCCAGCTTGGCCATCTGGAGGTCGTCAAAGGCACCCTTTTGCACTTTGGCGCCTACGATGGGGAGGTCTACAAACGCGGAGTAGTCCTTGTTAACGATGTCCCGCTCCATGGCATACCTGTACAGTGCTTTCATGAGGATTTTGTCATTGTTGATGCTGGACTTAGACAACCCCTTGCGTTCATCCTCGTCGATGATGGCCTGGAGGTCGTCAATGGTGATGTTGACCATCGGTTTATGCTCCAGGACTGAGAGCCGCCCCCAGGATGCTTTATAGCTGTTGACGGAGGCGGGCCCGGCTTTTGCGTATTTCCGGGCAGACCAGCCCTCGTACACGCTGCCCCAGGTGGCTGCCAGGTCCTTCGCCGGGATACCAGGCTTGAGGTATTCGTCCAGTGCGGACTGGGCCTCCCGGGCAGTGCGGTGGTAGGAGAGGTATTTTTGTTTCCAAAGGCCGGGGCGCTCCTGGTAGGACACCCGCACGGCGTAGCGCCGCCGGCGGCCAGGGCCCAGGTCGGCGACGCTCCCGGTGCCGTTTGCTCGTTTCATGCTGGTGATCCCTCCGTTCTGTTCAGTGGCCTATATGATAATACAAATGTTCGATTAGGCGGGCTTTTAGAACCTCCCCCGGAGCCGGGGGAGGTCTTTTGTTTGGGCAAATCCGCAGACGTGTGCGGATTTTGGACTATACCACGTTAGCTGTAATTGCCCCAGTCAGGCGGTTAAATCCTATTTCAATAGTCGTATCCTTCTGGATATCTACTTCTATGTTTTTTTGGCGCACGCTCATCTTCAATTCAATTTGGTGGCGACCTGAAGACACAGGAACCGTCTCAGTTTTTCCATTGTCTACACCAAAACGGATGTCTCCATCAATAATTACCTTTACCGGAGGATTGATTAGATAAGGCTGGCTTTTCCTATCAATGGTTAAGGCATATTTCACCTCTTCGATGGCCGCACCGTTACTGCTAGTTTCAGACCCGTCAACTCTGGTTCCGCAAAATGAACAAAATACACTTTCGTCTGGAATCTGTTTCCCGCACTTAAAGCAATACATTTGTCTCCTCCTCCCCTCAATATTTCGCCCGGAGCTCCACCACCCGTCCGATGACCCGGACAGGCAGGCGCTCCACGTCGGCGGCGCTGTAAAACTGCACATCATGGACCGGGTTGGTCGGGATCAGAGATATCCCGTCCGGCCCGTATTTTATTTTTTTGACGGTGGCGCTGTCCCCGTTGACCAGCACCACCACGGTGTCGCCGGTCTCGGCGGTGTCCTGCTTGCGGACGATGACCACGTCGCCATCCATCATCCGGGGCTCCATGCTGTCGCCCTTGATGCGCAGCCCCAAAAACTCTCCCGTGGCAGCCATGGCCGCGTCGATCTCCTCATAGTCCACGATGTCGGTGATGGCCTCGATGGGGATGCCGGCGGCAACATCTCCCAGGACGGGGATGCGTATTCCTTCGCCCTTCGGGGGGAGTTTTCCACCCAGCAGATAATCAATGCTTGTCCCAAGGATTTCCGAGAGCTTTTGAAGCGAAGCAGGGTCTGGGTATGACTTTTCATTTTCCCAGTTCGAAATAGTATTGGCCCTGACATTAAGCTGATTCGCGAGGTCTGATTGCTTCATGCCCTTGGCGTTCCGTAGCTGACGGATTCGATTCATTGACATCACCTCGTGGCAATATCATAAAAGTTGAAGTCTTGAATTGCAACCGAATATCAAAAATCTTGAATAAATTTTGAAAATGACCTTGACAAATCAAAAATTATGAAGTATATATAGAAACATCAAGATTATTGATTTTACGAATCAACACTTTTGAAGTGCGGAGGTGAAAGAGGTGAAGAAATTCTTCAGGGAGTACTGGCAGCCTATCGTAGTATCTGTGGTGACAACCATCTTATCACGTCTAGCACTAGGTTTGTGGTGAGGGACACGATAATCGGAATCCATAGATTCCGCGTCCAGAGGTCTCTGCGCTGCGCTTTGCAGTAGACCAGATAGCGGCGCCCGTCCTTATTTGCGGAGTACATCCCGTTATTCTCTGGCTGGATGAGCCTCCATTTTGAACAGAGGGCGGCGGCTGCATCTGTATCCTCTGGACGAATCCTTTGCGGAGAGCGCCTTGCCAAACGCTTCAGCAATGACATCTCTTCAGGAAGCAATACGATTTTTGAAAAGTCCATGAGACCGCTCCTTTCCGCCACATTTTACCACGGGCGGGGGAGGGGGACAAGAAGGGAGGTGACGACCACATGATCATGAGGATTCGAGAGCTGCGGGAAGCGGCATCCATGACGCAGAAGCAGGTAGCGGACAGTATGGGCGTGCTGACGTCCGCAGTGTCCAACTGGGAGAGCGAGGTGGCCCTGCCCCGGGCCCGTCAGCTGCCCCTGTTGGCCCGGGTGCTGGGCTGCTCCATCGACGAGCTGTTTCTGCCCACTGAGGACGCCAGCTGATCCATACCATAAGCATACTACCCCAAGGAGGTTTTTGCCATGCAGTCAGATCACAGGAATATCTATCAGGCCGCCCGGAAAGTTGCAGGTCTGACCCAGGAGAAGGCCGCCGAGATGATGGGCATTTCCGTGCGGTCCCTGGCGGACTATGAGACAGGGGTGCGCATCCCGTCCAACGCCACGGTGGAGCTGATGGTGATGGTCTATAACAGCCAGCTGCTGGCCACCCAGCACCTGCGCAACTCGGCGGATTTTGCCCGGGACCTGCTGCCGGCCGTGGAGACCATGCGGCTGCCGGAGGCGGTGCTGACCCTGGTGGACGCCATCTACGACTTCGCGGATGACAAATTAGACCGGGAGCTCATCGACATCGCCCGGGACGGGGTCATCAGTGAGGCCGAGCGGCCACGGTTCGAGCGGATCGTATCGAAGATCAAAGACATAACCAGCGCGGCCATGGCGGTGAGCTGTGCGCGCAACATCAAGGAGGGACAGCAGTGAGACCACGCACACGAGAGCGGCCGCCGGTGCCTACGGACGAGGAGATCTTGGCATATGACAACGTCCCAGTCAGTGTGGCGGCCCGGTACTTAGACTGGACAGAGGCCACCGTCCGGCTGGCGCTCCGGGAGGGGCGGGCCAGCTTTGGGATCGCGGTCAAGGATGACATCCTGACCTACAAGATCAGCCCCGGCGGACTGGTCAAGTATAAGCGAGAGGGCATCCCGTGCTTTGACTATGCAACAATCTGCATGATGGTCCGGGGGGAGGTCACAAAGGCGGTCCATGAGACGGTCCAGGCCGAGATGAGTGACTTTAAGATGGAACTCTTCAACTGAGGGGGGCGACACGGGAATGAAACTGCTGAGAGGGTGCGCCTTCCTGGCCCTGCTGCTGTACTGCTGCGGGGCGGACAGCCTGCTGGACAGGCTGGGGCCGGTGGGCTTCCTGGCGGCGGGGGCCGCGTTGGGGGCGCTGGCCTTGCTGCCCCGGAGCTGGGCGCAAAAAAAGACCCGGGCAGGCGCTTGCGCACCCACCCGGGCCGATGGACTGGTCAGGTCCACCATGAGAACACAACAACTATACCACAGACAAATCCACTTTGCAAGGGGGGAGTGATTTGGGCCGTCAAAATCTGCGGGCCGCACGAAAGACGGCGGGGATGACCCAACAGGCCATGGCGGACAAGCTGGGAATCAGTCTGAGGTATTACCAGCAGATAGAAGCTGGAGATAGGACTGGGGACTTTGAGATTTGGGATGCTATCGAGGATTTCACTGGAATCCATCAAAGGACTTTAAGAGAGACAAATCCCGGCAAAGCAAATAATCGGTAGGAACTTCTAACACATCTGCGAGTTTTACCAGCATATCCAGAGATGGCTCGCGTGTGCCCTGCTCATAGCACTGGTAGCTTCTCAGAGCAAGCCCAACAGCATCAGATAGCTTTTGCTGTGTCATATGTCGGGCCATTCGTACTTCGCGCAATTTTTTCCCAAACATAAAATTTCCTCCAAAATAGTCTTGACTACGTGCTAATTGTACGCTATAGTGTGACCATAAAGAACGTGCATATTGTACGTAGTGGAGGGATACATATGGACGAGATCATCGACAAGATGGAATCGGCTCAGTGCGCCCTGAGCGAGTGCATGCTCGCTATGCCCCTTTTGCTGGGAAATCTGTCCGGAGAGACCATCGTTTCCAGCCAGGCGGATGAACAGGGCGCCGCAGTGGGGCTCCTGCGCCGGATGCATGCGTATCTGGCGGCACTGTATGTCATCGTAAGGCAGCTGGAGCAGGTACAGGGCGCAGTGGACGAAGTGGTGGAACTGTGCTTTGCCCTGCGATATCCGGACAAAGAAAAATCAGGAAAGGAAAGAAACACCATGAGGACAAAGGAGAATGAAACATGCTGAACGACTATGTTTATAGCCCGGTGATATATCCAAACATTCACTTTGATGCCAGGTTCGCCAAGAGGTATGGCATTGTGGAGGCAATTATTTTCAACCAACTTTACTATTTTTTCTCGACTGAACTTCAAATGAAGTTATCCAGCGGGTGGCCCCGAGATGAAGGTTGGATGGAAGAAGCGGGGCGTTGGTGGCGCAGGTATACATCGAGGTATTTGTTTGGAAGTTTTTCGGGCCTCTTTGATGCGCAGGAGCATAAGCGTGCCGTTGAGCATCTCTGTCAGGAAGGGCTCCTTCTCTTGAAGCCCAGCGTTACGGACGGATACTGGTGGATCGCAATCGGGGAGGAATCGGAGCATGCCGCCCGCACGGAAAGGAGCGACCAGCTATGACTGACAGGCAAATCGAGATCATCCGGGACGAGGACCCGTATTCCAGGATCCCGAAGGCGCTGATCCAGGATGACCGCCTTCGCCTTCAGACCAGAATGGTGCTCATCATGATGTTAAGCTGCCGCCCGGACTGGGATTTTTCCATCCGCGGCATGGCCAAGATCGCGGGGGTGACCAAAGACACCATGTCCAAGATGATGGCGGAGCTGGAGGTTGCGGGATATGTGAAGAGAAAGCCCCAGGCCCGTGAATCGGCAGGGCAGTTCGCCAAAGCGGGGTATCTGGTTTCCGGCAAGCCGATTTTTTTGAACGAGCCGGAAGAAAAGCCGTGTCATGAAGATCAGGACACGGCGGAAGATGCGACACTACCGTGTCCTGATCCATCGTACACGGATGATCCGTACACGATAAACTCGCCACAAATAAATAATAAACAAGTAATAAATAAACAAATAAATAAAACCCCTACCCTTTTGGGGCAGGGGGGCGGACGGCAGGGACGGTCTCAAGCCAAATATCTGCCTGAGTTGTTCAACGAATTTTGGGACAAGGAATATCCCAGGCATGACAACCGGATTGCGGCCATCAGGGCCTGGGACAAGCTAAGGCCGGACCAGGATACATACGAGCGAATGCTGGTCGGCCTTGACCGGGACAAGAAGTCCAGGCAGTGGCAAAAGGATCATGGCGACTATATCCCCTATTGCTCCAGCTGGCTCAATCAGCGGGCCTGGGAGAACGAGGGCGTAGACATGAGCCTTCTGCCGCCGGATCCGCCGGAATCCGGGTGCTACTGGGCCCCGGACCCGGAGGTGACCACATGAGGCGGTGCTGCAAGATCTACAAGTGCGCAAAGCAGGGTGACATCTGCTGTGCAGATTGCGACAACAGGATCTGTCTCAACCGCTGCCTCAACAGCCCGGAGCGGTGCGGATGCGTTTTGGCCCCGCCAGAGCCCCGGAGGCGGCGGGAGACCTATGACCACGAGGCGATCTACCGCCTGGTGCTCAAGGGCATGACCAACGACCAGGTGGCGGATATCATCGGCTGCGCCCCCAGCACAGTGGGCAAGGTGGCCCGGGAGCACGGGCTCTTCCGGCCGAGGGGAGGGCGGAAGCATGGGGAGCAATGACGACCTGCAGGCCGTCAGCGGCCTGGAGGCCCAGCAGGCGGTGATCGGGTCCATGCTCATCGACCCCAGGTGTGTGAGAGCAGTGATGGGGGCGGTCCAGGAGAGCGACTTCACAGACGGCGCCTGCCGCAACACCTTCTCGGCCATCCGGCGGCTGCTCCTGGCCGGGCGGCCCATCGACCATGTGCTGATACAGGACGAGGTCCACGGAGGGGCCAGCTGGGTGGCCTGGGCCAGAGAGCTCATGGAGCTGACCCCCACGGCGGCCAATGTACTGGAATACTGTAAAAAGACCCGAGAGCACGCCGTGGTTTACCGGTTCCGGGAGCTCTGCGGGCAAGGGCTGACCGTAACGGCACAGGAGGACGCTCTGAGGCTGGCGCAGAAGATGAGCGGTTTATTCGTGGACAACATCCAGGAGCGAAAGGTGTCTGCTACGGAGATGGCTCAGAACTTTATCCGGCGGGTGACCAGTAAAGAAAAGCCGGAGTATCTGCCCTGGGGCATCCCGACGGCGGACCGGACGGTATATGCCGAGCTGGGGGACATGATCCTGTTGGGCGGGTACCCGTCGGCGGGCAAGACGCTGCTGTCCGTCCAGATGGCCCTGGCCCAGGCCAAGCGATACCGGGTGGGCTATTACAGCCTGGAGACCCGGGAGGAAAAAATGGCGGACCGGATTTTTGCCCACCTGGCCAAGGTCAGCCTGACCAGCATCAAGGAGCGGGATCTGACGGATGACCAGTTGGGAGCGCTGGCCCAGGCGGCCAGCTACTTTTCCAGTGGCATCCCTGTGGACTATTTCAATGCCTCCGGCTGGACGGCTGCTGATATCTCATCCAGCGCTGTTGCCAACGGCTATCAGATCATCTATATCGACTACATCCAGCTAGTTGACGGGAAAGGAAAAAATGACTATGAAAGGGTCAGCGGGGTTTCAAGAGATTTGAAAAATTTTGCGAACCGGACCAAAACAACGATAGTCGCCCTAGCTCAACTTACTCGCGCAGAAAAAGTGACCAAAGACAAACAGACGTTTTTTCTTCCGCCGACTATGCAATCTTTTAAGGAATCCGGCCAGCTGGAGCAGGACGCGGACGCCGCCTTCCTTCTGTGGCCGTCAGACCCCAATGATAACACAAGCCAGCGGGTGCTCAAGCTGGGGAAAAACAAGGAGGGAGAGAAATTTACCCGCTATCTCAGTTTTGATGGCGCCACCCAGACCATGGTGGAGGTGGCCACCGAGGGCGGAGCATCTTTGGCACGGGCCTTGACGGCAAAGGGCCGTGCAATAAAAGCCGAGAATCGGATGAAGGCCCGGGAGGGACAGATGAGCTTCCGGGAGATCACAGACGAGGAAGCCGGGGAAAACCCATTCGAGCCGAAGGGGGGACCGTCATGACGGACAGGGAGTGTATCGGGCTGCTGATCTTCGAGGCCAGCCGGCACGACTGCCTGGCCATGTGCGCCAGGGAGGAGAAACTGGCGGACGACCATCGGGCGGTGGCGGAGGCCTGCCGCCGGGGCGCCAGGAGCATAGGGGGGAGAGTATGCAGGTCGGAGAGAAAAAGACCTTTCGCCCGGCTGCGTTTTTGGATGAGCGCGGGCCGGCGTCGGGGAAAATGGTGATCCCGCGGCTGGTCACCGGGGTGGTCACCTGGGTCCATCCGGAGGGACGGTATTATGTCGTGACCTATGAGGTCAACGGTCATAGGCTGCGGGAGTGCTTTCCGCAAGGAAAATAAAAATGGAGGTCTACCATGAGAACATTTGCGATCTTGAACATGAAGGGCGGGGTGGGCAAGACCACCACCGCCATCAACCTGGCCTATCTGCTGGCCACCGTCCACCGGCAGCGAGTGCTGCTCATCGACGCGGACGCCCAGGCGAACGCCACCAGGACCCTGCTCCTGGATGGGGACTATGACGGGCTGGCGGCTCTGCTGGAGAGCAAGGTGATCTGCTACGACGAGGTCATCGAGCACACGGAGATCCCCAACCTGGACATGGTGCCCGCCAGCAGTGAGCTGCGCAATATCGACCTGGGACTGGTCACGCGGGAGGGCACCGCGGCGCTGCGGGCGATCCGGGACCTGCGGGACAACGCAGCAGAGGACGACGCCTATGACGTCATCGTCATCGACTGCCCGCCTGGGTTCACGGCGGCCTGTGTGGCGGCTATCCTGGCCAGCAACAGCCTGATCATCCCGGTGCTGCCTGATGCTTTTTCCGCTGACGGCATGGACGACCTGGTGGAGCAGATCGATGGAGTGCGCAAGCTCCAGCCGGACATCCGGGTGGCCGGCTGTCTGGTGACCCAGTGGCACAATGCAGACGTGGTGCTGGATGCCACCGACTATCTTCGCACCGACGGCCCCATCCCGGTGTTTGACACCGTCATCCGACGCACGGACAAGGTCCTGGAGTCCACCTGGGCCAAGCAGCCGGTGCTGATGTGGTCCCCCAACAGCTCCGCCGCCCGTGACTACCGGGCCTGGGTCAACGAGCTCATCACAAAGGAGGCGTTGGTCAATGGCCGGTAAGTTTAATCTGGCGGAGCACCTCAAGACCAGCGCAGTGTCTCAGGTGCGGGATATCGAGACCATCACCACCGAGATCTTAGACGCCAAGCGGGCCGGCGGCGAAGCGATCCTGACGATCGGCCGGGGCCTGATCGAGGCCAAGGGGCTTCTGCCCCACGGGGAGTGGCTGCCTTGGCTGACGGAACGGGTGGAGTTTTCCGAGCGCAGCGCCCAGAATTTTATGCGCCTGGCCCGGGAGTACGCAAATCCGCAGACGCTTGCGGATTTGGGCGCATCCAAGGCATTGACCCTGCTGGCACTCCCGGCGGAGGAGCGGGAGGATTTTATCTCCGCAGTCCATGTGGTGGAGGGGGAGGAAAAGACCACAGCGGAAATGACCTCCAGGGAGCTTGCCCAGGCCATCCGGGAAAAGGAACAGGCCCAGGCAGATCTGCGCGCAGCAGAGGAGGCCCGAGAAAAGATGGCCCAGGATATGGCCATAGCCAATGCGCGGCTGTCTGGGCTGCGGGAGGACCTGGAGCAGGCGACGGCGGCAGCGGCAGCAGCTGCGGAGGAGCTGGCCGCCCTGAAAGCTCGCCCGGTGGAGGTGGCTGTGGAGCAGGTCGCTGACCCGGAGGCCATTGCCAAAGCCAGGGCGGAGGCAGTGGCTGAGATGCAGGACAAGGTGGACAAGGCCCGGGAGGCCAAGGACCGGGCCGAGGCAAGGCGGAAAAACGCGGAGGACGCCCTGGAGCAGGTCCGGCTCCAGCTGGAGGCACAGGCCAAGGCGGAGAAAAAGGCCGTGCTGGAGTCGGATAAGGACCTGGCCACATTTGAGGTCCTATTTGTCCAGGCCCAGGAGACGATCAACAAGCTCAGCGGGCTGATGATCAAACTGCGGACCCGGAAGGACATGGAGCCGGCTGAAAAACTCCAGCGGGCTCTGCTGGCCCTGGCCGATAAGGTGAGGGAGGTGGCGCAATGAGATACCGGGAGCAGGCGGTAGAAAAGCTCACCGCGGAATACGGGAAATTCAAGGGCGACCGCTACCAGGAGGTCATGAAGTCGGCCGTGTTTGAGGCGCTTGTCACTTTTTGCGACAATGACGAATTTGCCCAGGCTGTTGTGCAAGACGGCAGTTTTGCCGACTGCATGAAGGCTGTGGCCAAGGGGATCAAGACCTCCCTCTCGGATCTGGAGGCATACCGCCGGGCGGCAGCGTACTACTTCGACGGCGCCAAGGTCAAGATGTCGCTCACCATCCAGCTGGAGCCCGCCCAGGCCGAGAGCCATGACATTGTCATCGACCTGGCGGACTTCCTGTGAGGGGGTGGGTTGATGAAACGGACAGAGCAGGAGCAGGCTATCCTGAACAGCTGGCCTGTGGTGACTGCGGACGACATCGAGCTGATGAACGACGAATTTCCCCATTATATCTTTTTTCGTCGCCGGGGGGACGGCAGCGTGGAGTATCATACCTCCTGCTGCGGAAGGACTGAGGTGATCGAACCCGTGCGCCGCACGGAGCTGCCCTGGGAAAATGCTCTGCTGGACGCCAGCTATCACAACCAGCTGTATGTATGCCCTTGGTGCAGCCGGGGGGTGACCATGAAGGACCTAAACAAGGCCGGGAAACGGAAAGGCCTGGCCGAATACCGTCTGGTGGTGCTGCTCCATGGGGATGATCACGCCCTGTATGCGGACGCGCTTGCACTGCACAAGGCTTATAAGACGGTGGATGATTTGACAGCCCGGCCGACATATCGGATGTGCAGCGGTTACCGCTTTGCCCCCCGGGAAGTCATGCAGATAGATCATCAGTTGTGGGACGATGGGACCATCACCTGGGAGCTCGGCCAATTAGACCGGGAAAAGAAGGTCCAAGAGCCTTTCAAGCGAGGCAGTCTCTCTTTTTACACCCATGACTCCTATGCGGTCATCGGCCGGGATGTGCTGGAGGACCATCCTTTTTTCCGGTACTGCCAGTATTTCCACCTTTGGCAGTACCGGCCCGGTGGAGCTCGGGGGTATGCCCATAAATTTCACGACTTGATCTCCTACCTCACGGCGTACAGCATTTATCCCCGGCAGGTCGAAATGCTTGTGAAGGCCGAGCTCTATCAGCCGGTGGCGGAGCTGATCGGGCATCGAAAAAAATTTGCAGCCGCCATCGACTGGGAAGAGCCGGACATCCGCAAGGCCATGGGTCTGTCCAAGCAGGAGCTCGGCCAGCTGATTGCCATCCGGCCAGACTTCGGCGCCCTGGAGTGCCGGGCCTACGCAAACCAGCATTTGGGCACATCCTGGGATGTGGAGGATGCGGCCACCTTTTGGTGCATGTGGGGGACAGACCTGCGACCCATGGAGGTGCTGCGGTTTTGCCGGCGGTATCAGCTGCCGCTGGGCAGGCTCCTGCGCTATCTGGAGCGGGTGACCGGTGGGGACAGCTACGGGTCTGCTCGGGCAGAGGCCTTTGTGATCTACCGGGATTACCTGGAGGCGGCCTACCACCTGGGTCGTTGCATGGAGCACAGCGCAGTACTCTGGCCTGAGTGCCTGTTTACCGCCCACGATGAGGCCACAGACCAGTGGGCCAGGATACAGCTTCAGGAGGCTGAGAAGGCCGGGCGGGGAAAGCGGCCCAGGGGGGCCAAGGAACGGGCCCGGAAGTATGAGTTTGAGCTGGACGGCCTGCTCATCAAGATGCCCATGTCGGCGGCGGCCATCCTGCTGGAGGGCCAGAAGCTGAACCATTGTGTTGGCGGATACGCAAAGCGCCATCTGGAGGGGGTGCTGACCATCCTGTTCCTTCGCAAGGCGGACGCGCCCCACACCCCCTATGTGACCATCGAGATGCAGGGCAATCAGCTCCGGCAGATCCACGGGCAAAACAACGACATGGGCCAGGTCTCCCCCAGGGTCAGGCACAAGGGATTTTTGGCCACCTGGCTGCGGTGGCTCCAGGCCGGGAGCCCAAGGAATGAGGACGGCACACCGAAGTTGCCGAAAAAGCGGAAGGGGGCCGTAGTGGCATGAGGTGCGATGAACTATTAAAGGCTTTGGACAGACTGTCGGTGGAGACTGGCAGCCTGGCCTGCCTGGGGTGTGGATACGAGCATAACTGTGGTGTCCAAGGGTGTGCGATTTTGAGGGCTGCGCGGGAGACGATCCTCCGCCCCGTCAGCCGGGAGCAGGTGGAGAAGGTATTCCATGGGTGCGAAATGTGTGCAGACTGGAGGAAACTCAAACTGAAACCATGCGCCAACGGTGACTTGGGCGTGCGGGCCGACATTGGGAGTCTCGGAGAGGACGACCCCTTTGGCCTTTTGGTTTACGATCAATATTTGCCCTCCGGATATGTGGACTTTGATTTCTGCCCATTCTGCGGGGCGCCGAAAACGGGAAAGGCCGTGGACATCCTGCTCAAGAGATTGGAGGCGTTAAAAGATGGCAAGGGCGATTGACGCTGACGAGCTGTTGAAACAGCAATACACAATGGGATTTGGGCAGATACCAGTGGTATCCGTGGACGCTATCAAAAACGCCCCCACCATCACCCCGCCGAACGAGTGGGTGAGCGTGGAAACACCGCCGACAACGCAAGGATGGTATCATGTCGCAGTTTTAGACCTGAAAACCGGAAAATATACGGTGGAGCAGGATTTATACTCCATCGAACTGGCAAAAGCGCACGGTTTTGAACCAGGTTTTTGTAAAGCGAACCGGTGGGAGGAACGGAAGCGAATCGACTATTGGTGCAGATTTCCCGCACCGCCTGACCGCCGCCCGCCGGAGGAGGCGAAAATATGATGGCCGACTTTAGAAGGACTTTCCACCCAACAGTCGAGGAACAGATACAGGACTATGAGTTGTTGCTAAGACTGCATAAGGAGCAGCTCGGCCACTGCTCCACATGTGCAAACCATATTTCCAGCGATATGCCCGGATATGTAACTGACTATGGGGATTGTACCGTGGATAGTCCCCTGTTCCCGGCCAAAGTATGCGGGCTGGAGGATAAAATTTGCCCACTGTATGCGGAAAGGTCAATCGAATCACTGGAAAAAGAGCTAGAGAGGCTCAAGCGGGGGCGTCCGCCAAAGGGAGAAGGTGACTGACGATGAAATACAAAGTATCATATCGAGGGTTTGCCTATGTTGAAGCTAATGATCTCTTGGAAGCAGAAGAAAAGGTCATGTATGATGAAGAGGCCGTCTATGATGAAAAAGAATGTGTCTCGGTTGAAGAAGTGGACGAGTTCGGGGTGAAATTGAAATGACAGGGACTGATGCTGAGCAGCTAAAAAAGACCATCTTGTACGTTGAAAAAGTTGCACATTCTCTGGAGGCAAGGCCTCCAGGATACCCCGAAGGCTACCAGTGGGACGCATGGACAGCCAACGTCCTGCGCATCGCCGCCGCCTGCATGTGGGAGAAGCTGGAGCGGATAGAGAAGGAGGCGGGCCATGTTGACCATCATCATTAAAGTCAATGCCCCGCCCGGCCAGACGATCGGGGTCAAGGAGCACCTGGCCATGTGCCTGGAGCGTTTTGGGGATGTCCGGGTGGTATCCGTCACGGAGGACAACCGCCCGGAGCAAATGAGAATAGGGAGAGGATAAAGTGAAAACGATCGTGCGGGGGATCATCTATGTGGCATGGATGACGGCGGCGGTGCTGGTGCTGGCCCAGCCCTTTGTGGTGTACATGGACACCCTGGAGCTGGACATGACGGACCTGCTGGTCCATGCGGTGGTTGGCTTCCTCCTGGTGTTTGCCGGGACGGAGGTCACAGAGTGGCTCAAAAGGCGGTGGTCGGATGGGGAACCGTAACCTGCGGCGGATCTCCATCGTGGTCACCGCCCAGACGGTGGGGAGCCTGGCCTATCTGGCCAAGATGTGCAACTACCCGGAGATCGGCATGGTGGTGGATAAGCTGACCCGGGAGAAGATGGTCAGCCTGCGCACCTGGAGCCGGGCGGACCGGAAGGGCGGGAAGCGGGGGCCGGGCCATGGCTAAGGTGCTGCGGACCGTGGAGGCGGGCCGGCTGCGGTATGCAGTCCTCTACGACCGATACTCACCGGCCGATCCGCCCAGGGCCAGGGCGGAGAAGCAGCGGGCCAGCTCCGCCGCCCGCCAGGCCATCAACCTGCGCACCAGCTGCCAGCGGCTGGAGTGCCTGCTGTTTGCCAACTTCGGGCGGGACGACTGGCTGGTGACCCTGACCTATGATGAGGAGCACCTGCCGCCTAGCCGGGACGAGGCGGTGAAGCAGGCGAAAAAATTCGTCCGCACGCTTCGGGAGCACCGGCGGCCCAGGGGCCAGAGCCTGCGCTATGTCTATGTGACCGAGGACAAGCACGGAGACGGCCGGGTCCATCACCACATGGTGGTCAACGGCACCGGCCAGGACATGGAGACCTTCCGGGCGCTGTGGCCCAACGGCATGGTGCTGATGCAAAACCTTCGGCCCCGGGAGTTCCCGGCCCTGGCCCGGTATCTCACCAAGGAGCCCCGGGAGTATGGCCGGGTAGATGTGGGTGCCCGAAACTGGTCGGCATCCCGGGGCCTGGCCAAGGCTGTGGCGCCGCCGGCAGAGACGGTGCCGGATATCCTGACGCTGCAGGCGCCGCCTGGCTCCTATATTTTGGAAAATGAGGGGACGACGGTCAATGAGTTCGGCAACTATCAATTTATCAAATACCTCCTGCCGGATCAGGAGGACTACCGGGTGCCGCTGGAGGTGTCCGCCGACCCGGAGCTGGACCTGACGCCCTGGCGGTATTCGCCCCAGCGGCGGAAGGGGAAAACTGCATAGCTCTTATATTTATTGCACTTGCAAGCATGTATAACAAATGGACATGAGCTTGAGAAAAGGGGGCCAAAGCATTGCAAACCCAAGGAAAGTGTGGTAAACTAATCGTGAAAGATGGCTGGTTGCTCTGCCCGGTATGCGGCAAGCACAAGGTCCTGCGGCTGACGCCGGGGACAACAGCCAAAGACCTGCCGGTGTACTGCAAGCGATGCGGGCAGGAGTCCATCGTGAATATCGACCAGAGCCTGAGCCAACGTCGGGACCCGACAAGCGCCTGAGCCAAGACCAACACGAGAGTGTGTGTCGAGGCTTGGGCGCTTTTTTGTTTGCCCGGAGGTGATAGCCCGTGACCATGAAGCCGCTCAGGCCCTGCCGGCACCCCGGATGCGGGGCGCTGACCAGGGACGGATACTGCTCGAAACACAAGCCCAAGCAGGCCGCCCGGCGGGAATCTGCCCAGTGGCACAGCTGGTATTCCCTGCCCATCTGGACGGAGGACCTGCGGCCGGGGCAGCTGCTCCGGGAGCCCTTCTGCCGGGAGTGCGCCCTGCGGGGCATCCGCACGCCGGCCACCGATGTGGACCATGTGCGGGACCACCGGGGAGACTGGGCGCTGTTTGCAGACCGGGACAACCTGCAGAGCCTTTGCCACTCTTGCCACAGCCGCAAGACCATGCGTGACCAGTGGCAAAATCGGCGGAAAAATTCGGGCAGGAGCAGGCGGTGAGCGGGCTAGCTTCGGGCGCGGGTGTGCGGCCCGGGCGCGCCGGCGGGCGCGGGCGAGAAATTTTAGCAAATTTCCTTCACCCTCCCCCACCGTGAAATTGTTTTCGGCCAACGAAGGGGAGACCGCCCCAGCCAGTAGGGAGAGGGTTTTCTCCCCATGGGAAAATGCGATGTTGAGAAAAATTTTATAAGGCCTCTTGACTTTTTGAGTTCCAAATAGTATAGTGAATTTGTGGAACTCAAAAAGTGAGGTGAGAAGATGTCTCCACGGACAGGGAGACCAAAATCGGAAAATCCCAAAAGCCATGATGTGAAGGTTCGTCTGGATTCCCAAATGTCCCGGAAACTGGCTGAGTATTGCTTAAAACATAGCATTACTACTGCTGAGGCAATTCGGAGAGGGATTGACTTACTTTTGGTCTCAGAGGCATAAAAAGAACGCCCACCGTCCCGCTAAAGACCGAGTGAGCGTTCTATTCACCAAACCACGGAGGTTTGATAAATCTATTCTATCAGACCGCCTGTGGGAAATCAACAGGAGGTTTTTATGAAATACGTCAATGTGAAAGAGGGGGACATCCCCGGCACCGTCATCCGAGACGGAGGCCTCTATCAGGAACTGGGGGGACGGTACTTCCGGGTGATCGGATTGCAGCCAACGGAGGGCATCGGCTTTGTGCCCATCCTGGATATCCCGCATATGAGCGACTACCAGTGGCAGAAGGGCGCCCTGGAGAGCCGCCTGGCCCACCCGGAGCGGTACGCCGAGAGGGAGGACGTGGAGGCCACAGTGGCCCGGCTGCGGAAGTGGCTGGCAGAGCACAAAGAGATGGAGACGGCAGATGTCAAGGCTGATTGATTTGACTGGGCAGAGGTTTGGCCGCTTATCCGTGATAGAACGGTCCACGAGGAACAGAAAAGCGGGTCATGCGATGTGGGTATGCCTGTGCGACTGTGGGAATCTATGCGAGGTGGATGGCTATAGGTTGCGCCACGGGTTGACAAGAAGCTGTGGGTGTCTGATGTTGGAGTGGCTACACACACCGCATAGGTCGCACGGGCAATCTGATAGTCGACTTTATTCTATCTGGTGTTCTATGAAAACCCGTTGTATTTGCCCGACGAGCAAGTCTTATGTGGATTATGGCGGCAGAGGGATATGTGTTTGTCCAGAGTGGGAAACGTCGTTTGAAGCATTTGCCGCTTGGGCACTCACTTCCGGGTATCGTGATGATTTGACGATTGACCGAATTGATGTCAACGCTGGATATTCTCCCGAAAATTGCAGGTGGGCAACAGCAAAGGAGCAGGGCCGAAATAAGCGATATAACCGCAAACTGCAATATCATGGGGAGGAGAAAACACTTGGAGAATGGGCTGAGGAAACGGGCATCCCAGTGACGCTAATTTCCAGTCGATTTGAACGTGGCTGGCCAGCTGAGAGAATTTTTAGTGAGCCAGTCCATGCAGAGTGCAGAAATCATCGAAAATAGAGCCTGAGCCAGAGCCCATAGCGGCCAGCGCCTGAGCCATACAGAGGTAGGACTGTATGACCAGGGTGCTGGCCGCTGTTATTTTGTTTGAGGGGGTGGAACGATGCCGGGACCGAGACAGCCCACGGATGTGATCAAAGCCAAGGGGCGAAAGCACCTGTCCAAGACCGAGGAGGCCCAGCGGCGGGCCGGGGAGGTGCAGGTGGAGCGCCCCAAGACGGTGAAGGTGCCAAAGTGGGTGCCGGAGGACCTGAAAAAGGATTTCCGGGCCCTGGGCAGGAAGCTGCTGGCGGCGGGGCTGTATACCGACCTGGACGGTGACACCCTGGGCCGATACCTCATCGCCCAGCGCCAGTACCTCGTCGCGGCGAAGGAGACGGACAAGGCCCTGGCCCGGAAGGATCAGGAGGGGGCTGACGCCTGGGGGCGCATCCAGGAACGGCACTTCAAGCAGGCCAGAAATGCCGGAAACGACATGGGGCTGACGGTGACCAGCCGGTGCCGGCTGGTGGTGCCGGACAGCCCACAGAAGGGGGAAGAGGATAACCCCTTCCTGCAGCTGATCCAGGGAGGCCAGAAGCGTGCCTGACATGATGAGGCTGACCCCGTACATCCAGGTGCCCAAGCCGGAGGATGGGGCCCAGCTGCGGTACAGCCAGGAGGCTGTGGACCGGGTCATGGGGTTTTTCTCCCTGCTGGTATTCGGGCAAAACGAGTGGGCGGGAAAGCCCTTTACCCTCCTGCCCTGGGAGGAGCAGGCCATCCGGGAGTTTTACGGCGTCCAGGTGCTGGATGACGACGGCAACTGGGTGCGCTACCGCCGCTTTTTGTACGATGAGATCGCCAAAAAAAACGGCAAGAGCGAATTTGCCGCCGGCCTGGGCCTCCACCACCTGCTGGCAGACGGGGAGGCCCGGCCCCAGGTGGGTATCTTCGCGGCGGACAAGACCAATGCGGACATCATCTACCAGTGCGCCAAGTACATGGTGGAGCACACCGCCCTGAGCCAGCCGGGCCACCGGCCCCTGGCCTGGTGCCGGGACAGCGTGCGGGAGATCCGAACCCGGTTCGGGGGGATCATGAAGGTCTACTCCTCCGACGCCGATACGAAACACGGCTACTCATTCTCGGCGATCCTGATTGATGAGCTCCACGCCCAGCCCAACCGGCGGCTGTGGGACGTGCTCACCACCGGATCGGACGCCGCCCGGCGGCAGCAGGCGGTGATCGTGCTGACCACCGCCGGGGATGACCCGGACCGGAAGAGCATTGGCTGGGAGATCCATGAAAAGTGCCGGCGTCTGCTGGCCTGGCGCCGGGGGGAGCCGGAGCAGCCCTTGGACCAGGACGACCCGGCGTGGTGCCCTATCATGTACGGCATCAGCATCCTGACCGGGGACGACCCGGACAAGATCGCCGCTCTGGACATCTACGACGAGGAGCTGTGGAAGCAGTGCAACCCCTCCTATGGGGTGACCATCAAGCCCAGGCAGTTCCGGGCGGACGCCCGGGCGGCCCGGCAGAGCGAGGCGGCGGAACGGAATTTCCGGTGGCTCCGTTTGAACCAATGGATTGCAACAAAAGATGTCTCGTGGCTGCCCCTGACCCTGTATGACAAGACCCAGATAGGCCCCTCGGCCAAGGCCGAGCGGGAGGAATGGGTCCGGGAGACCCTGACGGGAAAGATGTGTTATGGCGGGCTGGACCTGTCCACCACCACCGACCTGACGGCCTTTGTGCTCATCTTCCCGCCCCAGCCGGGGCTGGACACCTGGGTGGCCCTGCCGAAGGCCTGGCGGCCCCAGGAGGGGGTGCTGGAGGCGGAGCAGCGGGACCACGTGCCCTATCGGGACTGGGCTCGGGCAGGCTTTTTGGAGCTGTGCCCCGGGGACATGATCGACTACACCCAGGTGGAGGAGGCCATCGCCCAGGCGGCGGAGACCTACCAGCTGGAGATGCTGGGGGTGGACCCCTACCTGTCCCGGACGCTGACCCAGCGCCTGACCGAGCGGGGGCTGACGGTGGTGGAGGTCCCACAGACCATGATGCACATGAGCCCGGCCATGAAGGAGCTGGAGCGGCTCATCCGGGCCCACGAGATGCTCCACGTCCATTCGACAGCGGCCAGATGGTGCTTTGGAAACGTACGTTGCTATGTGGATGCCAACGAAAACATCCGGCCTATGAAAAACCGCAGCATTGGCCGCATCGACATCACGGTGGCCTGGGTGATTAGTATGGCCACGGCCATCGTGGCGCAGAACCAGAAGCCGGACCTGGCGGCGGCCATGGACCGGCCGGGCTGGGGCATGTAGGGGGAATGATATGAAAAAACTGCTGAAGAATTTGGCCCGGTACGCCGTGGACCTGGTGCTGGTGGCCGGGGCCGCCGCGGTGGCGGTGGGGGCCGGGATGATCTATCTTCCGGCGGGCCTCATCACCGGGGGCGTGCTGGCCATGGCCGGGGCGGTGCTGTCCAGCCTGAGCGGGGGTGATGACGGATGAGTCTGTCCAAGGGGCTGCGGGCCCTGGCCCGGGCGCCGGTGCGGGGAAAGGCGCTGACCACGGCGGACCTGATCGCCGCCGGATATCCGGTCGGCGGCACAGAAGTGCCGGATGAGGCCGCCCGGAAGCTGAGCGTGGTGGACCGGTGTATCGAGATCCTCAGCGACTCCATGGCCAAGCTGCCCATCTATGTCTTTGACAGCCGGACCCGGGAGCGGATCGACCACCCGCTGCTGTACCTGCTGAATATCCGGGCCAATCCGGCCATGGCGCCCAGCGTGGCCAAGAAGCTGGTGGAGACCTGCCGCCTGGAGGGGGGCAACGGGTACCTGTGGATCGTCCGGTCTGAGCGGACGGGGCGGCCCCGGGAGCTGATCCCGGTGCCTTGGCGGCTGGTACAGCCCTGGCGGGACCTGGCCGGACGGGTGTGGTATGACGTGAGCCACCCGGTGACCGGGAAGGCCATGCGCCTGCCCAACGAGGACATGGTCCACGTCAAGGGGGCCAGCAAGGACGGCCTTGTGGGGATCAGCATACTGCGGCGGGCCAGCGAGACCATCCAGGCCGCCCGGGCCCAGCAGCAGTACGGCCTGAGCTACTACCAAAACGGCGGCCAGCCCTCCGGGGTGCTCAAGACAGAGGCCGACATCGGCGGCTATGCCAAGGGGGCGGACGGGAAGCCCATCCAGCGCACAGACGGGAGCTATGTGACCAAGCGGGATATCATCCGGCAGGAGTGGGAGCGGGTCCACATGGGGCCCAGCAACAGCCACCGGGTGGCGATTCTTGACCTCGGGTTAAGCTATGAGGCGATGGGCGGGAGCAACGCGGACGCCCAGTTTGTGGAGAGCCAGGACGTGAGCGTCAAGGACCTGGCCCGGTACTTCGGGGTGCCCCTGTACAAGCTCCAGGAGGGGAAACAGAGTTACAGCAGCAACGAACAGAACGCCATCGAGTATGTGGTGGGCACCCTCCACCCCATCGTCACCCAGTATGAGGAGGAGCTGAGCTATAAGCTGCTCACCGACAGCGAGTTGCGCCAGGGGCTGGAGGTGCGGATCAACCTCCTGGGCGAACTGCGGGGGGACAGCGCCAGCCGGGCGACATGGTACAAGGACATGCGGGAGACGGGGGTATTCTCGGTGAACGACATCCGGGCCCTGGAGGACCTGAACCCGGTGCCCGGCGGGGACACCCACTACGCCAGCCTGAACTATGTGCCGCTGGAGGACTTCCAGAGGCTGAGCACCACCCGGGCGGAGAGCCGCCCGGCCAGCGAATAAAAAATTTCATAAAACCTCTTGACTTTTGTTGCTACAAGCGATATTATACTTATGTAGCAACGAAAGGCGGTGAATATGTGGCTGCTCAAAAGATGGGCCGTCCTACTGAAAGCCTGAAAGACTATATGCTTCGTGTCCGCATGGATAAAGAGACTTTAGAAAAGCTTGACAGCTGTTGTGAGGTCGAAAAGCTATCTCGTTCAGAAATTGTGCGGAAGGGCATACAGGAACAGTATGATAGGCTGAAAAAATAAGACAACCGGGCCGCCTCGCAAGCAAATCCCGATTGCCTTATGCACCGCACCCGAAGGTTTGGTAAATCTATTATGCCATAACCTCCGGGGGAAATCAACAGGAGGTTTTTATGAACTACGTCAATGTGAAAGAGGGGGACATACCCGGCACCGTCATCATGGACGGAGGTCTCTATCAGGAACTGGGGGGACGATACTTCCGAGTGATCGGATTGCAGCCCACGCAAAAACACGGCTTTGTGCCCATCCTGGACATCCCGCAGATGAGCGACTACCAGTGGCAGAAACGGTGTCTGGAGAGCCGCCTGGCCCACCCGGAGCACTATGCCAAGTTTGAGGACGTGGATGCCCATGTGGCCCGGCGGCGGAAGTGGCTGGCGGAGCATGAGGAGACGGAGATGGCAGATGTCAAGGTTAATTGATTTAACTGGGAAAAGAGTGGGCAACCTAACAGTTGTACAGAGAGCGGAGAACGATAAATTCGGGAATACCAGATGGATATGCCGGTGCGACTGCGGAAAAACTGTTATACGGCATGGGCATAACCTACGAGATGGCAAGTCGCTTGATTGTGGTTGTGGGTTGCCCCGGCGCATGAGTGTCATAGCAACAAAGCATGGGGGGAAGGGAACCCGCCTATATTCAATTTGGATTGACATGAATCGCAGATGCAATGACCCGAAGGCTCCGCATTATGAAAATTATGGTGGCAGGGGAATCAGAGTTTGTGTTGCGTGGAGCGACTTTGCGGTGTTTCGGGAATGGGCAAATGATAATGGGTATGACGATAGGCTAACCATAGACAGGATTGACAACAATGAGGGATATTCACCAGAAAACTGTAGATGGACGACTATTAAAACACAAGAAAACAATAGACGAAATAATACATTGCTGACTTTAAACAAAGAAACTCGGACACTTTCACAATGGGCAGAGATAACTGGTATACACCGGGCCACAATATCAAGAAGGATTTTTGTGTACGGTTGGCCCGTTGAACGCGCATTGACCGAACCTGTTAGAAAAAACAAATAGAGCCTGAGCCAGAGCCCGAAAGGGCCAGCGCCTGAGCCGAGGACGGGGAGACCCGCCCTTGTCTCAGGCGCTTTTTTGTTTTCCGAAGGGAGTGAGGACGTGAGCGATTTTTGTAAGGCCGCCCGGATCATGAAATCGGTGGCCGTGGATGAGAAGGAGCTGGCGCTGATCAATGCCCAGGCCCTGCGGCCGCTGGCGGCGGAAGAGGTGTTCACCTTCCGCCTGGCGGCCTGTGACGACCAGGTGGACCGGGACAACGAGCGGTTTACCGTGGCCTGTCTGGAGCAGATGGCCCAGTTGTATGTGGGCAAGCCGGTGCTCAAGGACCATCAGTGGAGCGCCGGGGTGCAGACCGCCCGGGTATATGCCGCCGAGGTGGAGGCCCAGGGGGAGGTCCACCGGCTGGTGTTGCGCTGCTACATGCCCCGGACGGAGGGCACGGCGGAGACCATCGCCGCCATTGAGAGCGGCATGCTCCGGGAGTGCTCCGTAGGGGTGGCGGTGGCCCGGGTGACCTGCTCCATCTGCGGGGCAAATCAGCTGGAAACCCTGTGCAAGCACAGCGGCGGCCGGGAGTATGACGGCCAGGTTTGCCACTTTGACCTGGATGACCCCAGGGACGCCTATGAGGTGAGCCTGGTGGCAGTGCCCGCCCAGAAGGAGGCGGGGATCATCAAGGCCAAGCGGTACGGCGGAAGCCAGCCGCACGAGGACACAGACCCACCGGGGGGAGGCCCCGGAGACGATAGCCAGGACTGGCGGGATGAGGCCCTGCTGGAGCTGGAGAAAAACCGATTTATTTTGGAGGGATGCGAAGATGAGACGCAAACTGATCGAGCTTAAGCAGCAGCGGGCCGCCCAGCTGGAGGCGGCGGAGTCCGCCCTGAAGGCGGGCAAGCAGGAGGACTACAACTCCGCCATGGAGCAGGTCCGCAACATGAACACCGAGATCAAGTCCATCCAGGACCTGATCGAGGAGCGGGACCGGAAATTTATGGAAAAGGCGGACGACCCCCAGGTGGAGAAGGACAAGGCCGAGGAGCTGGGCAGCCAGCTGATGAAGGGGGAGAAGGTGACCTTCTCCGTGCCCGAGGTGCGCAAGGCCCTGTGGGGAGTGAACAAGTCCATCACCCTGGGCACCGGCACCCTGGTGCAGCCCACCGGGGCAGGGACCAACATCCGGGACAACCTGGAGACCACTGTGAGCTCCATCGTGGACCAGGTGCAGGTGCAGGATCTGGAGGGCATGGGTTCCCTGCTGGAGCCCTATGTGATCACCGAAAGCGACGCCAAGGGCGGCAAGGTGACCACCAACGCTGGCACCGCCCGCACCGCCTCCGCCGACCCCACCTTCGGGGTGGCCAAGATCGCCCCCTATGAGATCAACGTGACCAACTATGTGGACCGGAACATCTCCCGGCTGTCCCCGGCCAACTACTACGCCAAGATCTACGGCATGGCCATGCGGGCCATGCGGCGGAAGCTGGCCGAGCTCATCGTCAACGGCGACGGCCAGTCCACTCCGGACATGTACGGCATGAAAAACGCCAAGAACCAGGCGGGCAGCGCGATCTTCGCCACGGAGAACCTCACGGCCATCAACGAGAACACGCTGGACCTGCTCTTCTACGCCTACGGTGGGGACGAGGAGATCGCGGGCAACGCCCGGCTGTTCCTCAACAAGGCGGACCTGAAGGCCTTCGGCCAGATCCGGGGAACCGCGGACAAAAACCGGGTGTACAAGGTCCATCCGGACACGGGCAACCCCAATATTGGCATGATCGAGGACGGGGGCAACTTCGTACCCTACACCATCGTGTCCGCCCTCACCGCCCTGTCCGCCTCCACCGCCGGGTCCAGCGCCATCCAGACCATGCTGTACGGCAGCCCCATGAACTACCTTCTGGGCCTGTTTGGGCCCTACTCCATCCGGGTGGATGAGAGCGTCAAGGCCGTGGAACGGATGTACACCATCCTGGGCGACGCCATGGTGGGCGGCAACCTGGTGGTCCACAACGGCATGGTGGTGGGCACCCTGGCCGCCACCGGCTGATCGCCATGGCGCTGACGGAGGAGCGGATGGCCAGCCTGCTGGCCTACTGCAAACTGACCGAGCTGGCGGACGACCCGGAGGTGCAGACCCTGATCCCCGCCCTCTATGACGGGGCGGTGGAGTACCTGGCGGATGCGGGCATCCAGGAGCCGGAGGAGGGCGCGGCCCGGGCCAGGTATGACCTGTGCATCAACTACCTGGTCCTGGCGGCCTTTGACCAGCGAGATGCCGCCGTGGTGGGCTCCAACGTGGTGGACAACCCCATTTTCCGGCGGATGCTGAATCAGCTCAAGCTGAGCCAGCCGGCAAATCCGCAGACGCTTGCGGATTTGGAGGTGGAGTAGCCGCGGGCGTTCCCGCGGAAACGCCATGACCGCCTGACGGCGGCGCGGCTCCAAAGGGGGACCAGTCCCCCTTTGGGGAACCCCCCGCCCTGCGGGGCGGACGAGAGAAGGAGGACCCAAGGATGGCAGCAGAACATGTGGATGCCGGAAAGCTGGATGAGCGTGTCAAGGTGCTGGAGCTGGCGGAGACCTCCACAGGCGTCTGGGCCTGGCAGCAGGCCCGGACGACCTGGGCCAGGGTGGAACTGTCTACCCGGCACAACGTGTGGTCCGTCCACGGCATCGGCGCCACCGGGGTGAATCTGACCATGCGGCGGCAGGCGCTGAGCCTGGGAAATGCCCTGGAGTGGCGGGGACGGCACTGCTTTATCACCGCGATCGAGCCCCTGGGCCGCAACCACATGGAGGTGAGCGCCGCCCTGGTGACCATTTCGGCCTGTGAGAACGAGGACGGGAGCGTCCAATTCCCGGCCAGCGTGACGGAAAAATACCTGGGCCACGACCAGCTGGAGCCCTACGCCGTCAACGTGCTGCGCCATGTGCTGGTGACGCCCAAGGCCATCGAGCTCAAGCCCGGGCAGCTGGTGGAGGTGGACGGGACGGACTGGCACATCAAAGTGGCCCACATCCTGGACCTTTGGCACAACGAGTATGAGATTGAGAGGACGGTGGACCTGTAATGCAGGACATCTCTCTGGACACCAGCGAGCTGGATGAGCTGCTCCAAAAGCTGGAGCAGGCCCCAGAGGTGTTTCAACAGGTCCGCCGGGAGGCCTTCGAGGCGGCAGCGCCCGAACTCAGGCAGGCGCTGGACGAGCGAATCGTGTCCACCATCGGGGACAGCCGGGGAAAGGTGCGCAGCTGGCAGGACCAGTTCGTGGGCAGCAAGGGCGGATACGCCGCCGTGCGGCCTAAGAAGGACACCTTCACTGAGCCAACACCGGGAGGACATACCTACGCTGTGGGCTATGTCACCAACGCTATCAACTCAGGCCATCGGTTCCCAGGCCAGGGGGGCCGGAAAACGTCCAAGGCGGGAAAGACGGAAAAGTACGCCTCCGGCCGGGTGCAGGGAAAGTATTTTTACGAAAAGGCGCAGAAGAGCGTGGAGGCCATCGCCAAAGAGACCTGCAATCAGATCGTGAACGACCTGATCAAGCACTTGGAGGGATAAACCATGGTAACGCCTAACGACATCATGGACGAACTGGAGGCGCTGGTGGGGGAGAAATTCCCCGGCGAGGCGATCTATCGCGACCTGGCGCCCCAGGGCTTTGAGCGGCCCAGCACGCTGATCGTGCTGGACCAGTGTGAGGGGGATGCCAATTTCGGCACCGGAGTGGTGGAGCTGCGGCCGGTCTACACCCTGACCACCTTTGTGCCGGTAGACGCGCGCCACCACAGCCACCTGGCGGAGCTCCACCGCCGGCAGATGGTGCTCACCGGACTTTTCATGCCCGGCTACATCCGGGTCAAGGACCCGGCAAACCCCAAGGGCAAAGGCCGGGCCCCCAAGGTGACGGCGCTGAAGCTGGCCGGGGGGTATGACTACGACACGGTGACGGTCACCTTCTCCCTGACCCTGAGCCGGGCCGACTTCCTGGAGGCGGAGACCGCCCCCATGATGGAGCATTTTGATTTCAACACGACAGCAAAGGAGTGATGTAACGATGGGACTTCCGGAACTCTATTTTAGCTACTCGGTGGCCGCCCAGACGGTGGTCGCCCGGGCCAAGCAGGGCATCGTGGCCCTGCTGCTCCAGGACACCGGAGTGACCGCCGGGGTGTACACCGTATCCCACGAGGCGGACATCCCCGCGGAGCTGGGGGCGGACAACGCGGCTTATGTCAAGCGGGCCCTGGTGGGCAGCACCAACCGGCCCCAGAAGCTCTACCTGTCCGTGGTGGGGGCCGAGGGCACCGTCGAGGACGCCCTGGGGCAGCTGACCCCCCGGACCTATGACTACGTGGCGGGCTTCCCGGACAGCGACAGCACAGACGCCAAGGCCTTGGCGGACGGGGTCATCGCCCGCCGGAAGAAGAACTACATCGGGAAAGCGGTGGTGCCCAGCTACGCGGCCAACGACGTGGGCGTCATCAACTTCGTGGCCACCAACATCGCCGCCTCCGCCGGCACCTTCGGCGGGGTGACCCTGCCGGCGGACACTTGCACCACGGCGGAATACTGCTCCCGGATCGCCGGGCTGCTGGCGGGCACCCCGGGGGAGGGCAGCGCCACCGGCGCGGCCCTGGACGAGGTGGCGTCCATCACCGAGATGGACGATGACGACCTGGACGACGCCATCGACGCCGGCCAGCTGGCCCTCTATCACGACGGGCGGAAGGTGCGGGTGGCCAGAGCTGTCAACTCCTACGCCCCCAGCGGCAACCTGACCACTATCCTGCGGAAGATCAAAGCCGTCGAGGTCATCGACCTGATCCACTACTACGCCGTGACTACCGCTGACGACGAGTATCGGGGCCAGTGCGCCAACACCTACGACAACAAGTGCCTGTTGGTGGCGGCCCTCCAGGACTACCTCACCAGCCTGGAGCCCGATCTGCTGGAGACGGGCACCGGCACGGCGGAGATCGACCTGGAGGCCACCCGGGCCTGGCTGAAGGAGCAGGGCGTGGATGTGACCGACCTGAGCGACGAGGAGATCCGCAAGCACGACACGGGCAGCTATGTATTCATCGCCCTGAGCGGGCGGATCGTGGACGCCATGGAGGATTTCAGCATCTCCCTGGCGCTGCTGAATCACTGATGGGAGGGATAGACCATGGCGGATGTGTTGAGCCCGGAGCGGGTCCGCTCCGGTTCCCACGGCACCTGCTGGCTCAACGGAGAGCTGGCCAGCGAGTGCTACGGCTTACAGATCAAGGTCAACAAGACCAAAGAGGCGATCCCACGGTGTGGGGCCTTTATGGAGGGCCACAAGCTGATGAGCGCCAACATCACCGGCACGGTGAAGCTCTACAACGCCACCAGCCGGATGATCGATACCCAGGCCGCCGACCTGAAGGCAGGCAAGGATACCCGGTTTGTGATCGTCAGCAAACTGGACGACCCGGACGCGGACAGCGTCCAGCGGGTCCAGGTGACCGGGGTGAGCTTTGACGACCTGACCCTGGCGGACTGGGAGGCGGCCCGGATCGGCCAGATCGAGGCCCCCTTCACGGCGGACGATTACACAGTGCTGGAGACCTGAGGACGGAAAAAGCCGCCCCACTAGGGGGCGGCAGAAATTGACAAGGCGCGGCGCTTATGTTAGGATGGACGTGCCCCGAGAGGGGCAGGGCGCTGTTACATATGGCGGTCAGCCACTTCCCTGAGAAGGGAGGTGATGCCGATGGGAAACGGACGATGGGCGAGAGCCCTTCGCTTCGCGGTATGTCTCATCGTGGTCCTATGGGCCATGATATACATATCCCCAAAAGCGTGTTGACCGCTCGGCTGGTCCCCAAGCGGTCAACGTAAGTTGATTTAGTGTGAGGGCTGACCGTCGTAACAGCGCCCTTTTACGTCTCCATTATAGCGGCAGGGGCCGGTCTTGTCAAGTTTGACAGGGCCGGCTTTTTTTGCCGCCCGGAAAGGGAGAAAACATGGAAAACGGGATCAAGAAAACAGAACCGAAGCAGGAGACCAGCGTCCTCTCGCTGCTGCTGGAGGGGGTGCTGCCCGACGTGCGGCGGGAGCGGCCCCGAAAGAAGTACGAGGTCAAGCGGCTGAGCCGGGAGCTGGGGGAGCCGGCGGTATTCGTCCTCCAGGGACTGCCCTACGGCCGGGTCCATGAGCTCCAGCGGCTCACCGAGGACCTGGAGTGCCACATCCTGCTGGAGGGGTGCGTAGATCCCAGTTTCAAGGACCCTGGCCTGATGGCCAAATTCAAGGCGGCAACGCCCCTGGACGTGATCCAGGCCATGCTGCTGCCCGGGGAGATCGAGGACCTGAGCCGGGCGGTGGAGCGGCTGACCGGCTACCGCCAGAACACCATCAAAGAGCTAAAAAACGGATAAGGGAGGCCAGGGACCCGGACCTGGACCTCCTGTGGTGGCTGTTTCGGCACAAAAACGTGATGCCCTGGGAGGTGTACGAGCAACCCCAGGGCTACCGGGACCTGGTGTATGCCATGGCCTCCCTGGAGGGGGAGGAGGCAGCTGAGCAGGCACGGGCTACAAGGCAGGGAAGGGGGAGGATGCGGCGTGCCAAACGGCGGGCTTAATATCTATTTTTCGGCCAGGGATGGCATGAGCCCCACCCTGTCCGCCATCACGGATAAGACCAAGGCGCTGGACAAGGAGACCCAGCAGCTGAGCGAAAGCTATCAGGCCTATGAGACGGCTCAGTCTGGATTGAAGCAGCGGCTGACAGAGCTGAAGAAGGAAATGTCCTCGGCAGAGGCTGAGGTAAAAAAGACAAAGAAGGCCTATGAGGAACTGGGCGATGAGACCAGCAAAAACGCCTATGAAGAAGCCTTGGAGTACTGGACAAAAACGAGAGCGGAAGTCACCGCCACCAACAAGGCTCTGCGGGAGAATGACCAGATATTAAAAGATAATCTTGCGACCGTGCGGAAGGGGGCCACGGACAATACCTCCATGATGTCCGCCCTGGGGCAGGCGGGGGTGTGGTCCACCCTGGGGGACGTGGCGGGGGACTGGGCCACCACCCTGGCGGGCTCCGCCCTGGGCAGCGGGGCGGGCAACGTGTTTGGCAGCGCATTGGGTATGGCGGGGCAGGGGGCCGCCATCGGCACCATGCTGGGCGGTCCGGGGGTGGGCACCGCCGTGGGGGCGGCCCTGGGCGGCCTGGTGGGGGCCATCCAGGGGCTGACTCAGACCTATGAGGAGCAGGATGACGCCTTTAAGGAGTATTACGGGGCGCTCTTCGACGCGGTGAACGAGCAGACGGCGTCCATGATCGAGTCCGGCTCCACCACAGCCGGCAGCCGGGAACAGACCCAGCGGGCGTTTGCCCAGCGGTTTGGCAGCGACGCGGCGGCGGACGAGTACCTGGGACGGGTGGAGGACATGGCGGCCCGGACCAACTACGGATACGACGAGATCACGGGGTACTCCCAGCTGCTGCTCAACAGCTACGACCCCGAAGAGGTGTTCGGGGTCCTCCAGTCCCTCTCCGACGCCACGGCGGCCCTGGCCCTGAGCTCCAGCGACGTGGAGGTGATGATCTCCGGCCTGAGCCGGATGCGCACCACCGGAAAGGCCACCCAGGAGTATCTCAATTACTTCTCGGAGCGGGGCGTGGATGTGTACTCCGCCCTGGCCAGCGCCACCGGGGCAGACCGCAGCCAGATCGCCGAGATGGTGTCCGACGGGGACATCTCCGGCGAGACGGCGGCCCAGGCCATCCTGGACTACATCGACCAGCAGTATGGCGGGCTCAGCGAGGACCTGATGACCACCTACGACGCCATGGTGGACAACCTGGAGGATATCAAGACCTCCATCCAGGCCGCCGGCGGAGAGGGGTATAACGAGGCCCGGAAGGAGGGCCTCCAGGCGGAGACGGACGCCTATGGCGGGGCGCTGGGCGAGGCGGTGAGCTATATCAGCGCCATTGCCGGGCAAAACCAGGCATATCTGGAAAACCTCAGCGAGCAGTATCAGCGGGAGGCGCTGAGCGCCGTGCTGATGGGGGAGGACGTCAGCGGCAGCGGCATCTGGAGCGAGGAGGAGCTGGCCGAGCTGGCCAGCCTCCGGGAGCAGTACCAGGCGGCAATGGAGGCCTACGAGGCCGGCAGCCAGGAGGCCGGGGTGCAGATGGAGTCGCTCTATGAGCAGGCCCAGGCCCTGGGTACCATCGCCTATGACAACTCAGACGCGGTGCTCACCCTCCAGCAGACAGAGCTGGACCAGATCGCGGCCATCCGGGACTCCATCACCGCCACCAACAACCTGACCGGGGCGCTGTCCGCCTATTACCAGAGCCAGGAGCGGTCCAAGGGGATGGGGCTCGGGGGGATTCGAATCGACCCCGGCAGCTCCAAAACGGTGGATGATATCATCGGCTCCGAGAGCTACCAGCAGGCGGTGGCCAACCGAGATGTTGACGCGCTGGCAGACTACGCCGCGCAGATCTCAGGCGCGTCCGGCTATGCCGTCGGGCTGAACCGGGTGCCCTACGACGATTTCCCGGCCCTGCTGCATGAGGGGGAACGGGTGTTGACGGCGGGCGAGGCCAGGGCCCAGGACCGGGGCGGGAGCACGGCGCCCATCACGGTCCAGATCACAGGGCAGTGGAGCGTGCGCAGCGACAGCGACGTGGACGCCATCGCGGACGCCATCGTGGAGAAGCTGCGCCTGGCCCGGATGGCGGGGTGAGCCCATGGAAAAATATCACTATTTTATCGTGGACGGCTCCACGGTCACCCTCCCCGTCACGCCGGAGACGGCCAGCTGGGAGAAGGCCATCAACATCGAGGCCATCAACATCTCCGCGGTGGGCGACGTGTACCGGCCGGGCAAGCCCAAGCGGTACCGGGGGCAGATAGAGGGGCTGTTCCCGGCCCATGAATACCCCTGGCTGGCGCCGGGAGCGGTGGCCGACCCCTACTACTATGTGGACCTGTTCTCCGCCCTCATGGAGGAGAAAAAGGTGGTCCGGTACATCATCGGGGGCACGGAGGTCAACGCCCAGGTGATCGTGGAGGGCATCACCTACCGGGAGCAGGACGGCAGCGGGGACGTGTACTATACCCTGTCCCTGGCCGAGTGGGTGGACCTGGAGGCGGTGACCGTGTCCACCATCGACACCGCCTGGACGGGCAACGCCGGCACGGGCAACAGCGGCCAGACCTCGGACGAGACCACCCAGCAGTATACGGTGGTGGCCGGGGACGTGCTGAGCGTCATCTGCCGGCGGTACTACGGCAACGGCAGCGCCAAATACTACAACGCCCTGGCGGAGTACAACTCCATCGCCAACCCCCACCTGATCCACCCCGGCGACGTGATCCAGATCCCGCCGGAGGACCAGCTCTTCGGGAGGTGACGGCCCATGAATCTCTATTTGACCAACGCGGACAGCACCCAGGACGTCACCGATTTCATCATCCGCGTCCAGTGGTCCGGGGACGAGGCCAGTATCAGCCGGCAGCTCAGCTTTTCCATCCTCTACGAGGAGGAGGAAAACTGGCCGGTGCCGGCGGTGGGCAACGTGATCACCCTGGAGGAGGAGGGGGAGACCCTCTTCAACGGCTGGGTGGTCAAGCGGACTTTGGACAGCGAGAGCATCTCCATGGACTGCGTCTGCTACGACGGGGGCATCTACCTCAAAAATAACGACTACACCGGCAAGTTTCGGCAGGAGACGGCGGAGGGCATGGTGACAGCAGCCTGCGCCGAGAAGGGGGTCCCGGTGGTGGAGCTGGCGGAGACCGGGGTGACGCTGGACCGGAAGTTTTCCGGGGTGCGGCTGGACCAGCTGGTGCGGACGGCCTACTCCCTGGCAGCCGAGCAGACCGGGGAGCGGTACTCCATCCGGATGAAGCCGGGCGGGCTGTCGGTGACGGTGCGGCAGCAGAGCGAGAGCAGCATCGACCTGCGGCCCCGGTCCAACCTGATGTACGCCACCACCACCGAGTCCATCGTGGACATGGTCAACTCGGTGGGCATCTACGACCAGCAGGGCCAGCGGATCACCACGGTGGCGGACAACGCGGCCATCGAGCTCTACGGCACCATGGAGCGTCACCTGCAGCAGAGCGAGACCGGGGACGCCTACGCCGAGGCGGAGGCGCTGCTGGCGGACAACGGCTTTAGCCAAAACGTCACCGTGGAGGTGCTGGGGGATGTGCGCCTCATCACCGGGGAGACGGTGATGGTGGAGGAGGAGCACACGGGGCTGACCGGGCTCTTCTGGATCGACGCGGACCAACACACCTGGCAGCGGGACCAGTACAGCTGCAAGCTGACCCTCAACTGCCGGCGCGTCATGACACAGGCCAGCGCGGGGAGTGAACAATTATGAGCGACGGGCGAGACCCGTATTATAAATTTTGGGACATGACCCGCCAGGAGGCGGCGGGGCAGATGCCCCTCTACTACTGCATCGGCAAGGTGGTGGAGGCCACGGAGACCAGCCTGCGGGTGTCGGCGGACGGCCACGAGCTGGACGAGCAGGACATCCTGGTCAACGACTTCCTCAAGCCCGCCTGGCAGGAGAAGGCGGAGATCCTGCTCCAGGAGGAGCTGACCATGGAGGGACGGCTCAATGGTATGTCCTCCCCCTGCCAGTACGGGATGCACACATACTTTGACGTGGCCAGTATCGAGGACGGCAAGATCCAGGACACCCGGGCCAACTACAAGCCCGCCGAGCCCCGGCTCAAGGCCGGGGACCTGGTGCTGCTGATCCCGGACCAGGAGCGGCAGATCTATTACTTAGTCATGAAGGTGGTGAGCTGGACCGATGGCGCTGTTCCCGCTGATTAGTCTGCCTGACATCCAGGGCAGCGACGGCTCCCGGCTGCCCCTGTTCCGGGAGGCGGCCTGGGACTTCCGGGCAAACACCCCCATCTGGCGGGGCGGGGAGCCGGTGTATGTCACCGGCGCGTCCGCCGTGCTGGTATGGTGCTGGAACACCCTCCACACCCTGCGGGGGATGCACGACATCTATACCAACGGCTTTGGGCTGGGCATCAAGGAGCTGACAGGCCGGGCCTACACCGAGGACGTGCGGCAGAGCGAGGCCGTCCGGTACGTCAGGGAGGCCCTGCTGGTGTGCCCCTACGTCACGGCGGTGGACGCGGTGGACATCGGCCTGGAGGGGTCTCTCCTGTCCATCTCCTGCCGGGTCCAGACAGTTTACGGGGAGGTCAATGTGGATGGCTGCACTATCTAACCAATACGCCGACTACACGCCGGAGAGCATCAAAAAAGCGATCCTGGACGAGCTGGAGGGGACGGTGGAGATCCGGGAGGGGTCCTTTGCCAACCACCTGGCCTCCCCGGCGGCCTATCAGATGTGGCTGGTGTACCAGCTGGTGCCCTGGCTGATGCAGCTGGTGTTCCCGGACGAGACATCCGGCGAGCTCATCGATATGCAGGCGGCGGACTTCGGCCTCACCCGCACACCGGGGGTCAAGGCCCAGGTGACCATGCAGTTCACCGCCCTCACCTCCACCTCGTCCCCCAGCGTGCCGGCGGGGACCACGGTGGTCACCCGGGACGGGCTCAAGTTCATCACTTTGGAGCCGGTGACCTGGTCGGCCGGGGTGGGCACCGCATTGGCGGAGGCGGAGCAGGCGGGCCGGGCCTACAACGTGGAGGCCAACACCATCACGGTGATGAGCCGCAACGTGGCGGGGGTGTCCTATTGCACCAACCCGGCGGCGGCCTATGGGGGCGCCGACGAGGAGACGGACGCCGCCTTTCTGACCCGCTACCGGGAGTACCTCCAGCGGCCTATCAGCTCGGGCAACAAAAACCACTATATCAGCTGGGCCAAAGAGGTCTCCGGGGTCATCAACGCCCAGTGCGTGCCCATCTGGGACGGGCCGGGCACCGTCAAGGTCATCGTGGCCGGGCCGGACAAGGACCCGGTGGACGAGGACGTGATCGATGAGGTAGAGGCCCACATCGAGGAGGAGCGGCCCATCGGGGCGGACGTTACCGTGGTCACTGTCACAGAGCTGGCCATCAACGTGTCCGCCACCGTCACATTGACCTCCGGCGTCACCGCCCAGGCCGTCCAGGAGGAGCTGGAGGCATCCCTGGCCCAGATGCTGCTGGACCTACCCTTTGGGGAGACCACCCTGGTGCGGTGGAGCCGGTGCCTGGCCCTGCTGCTGGACTGCGAGGGGGTGGAGGACTACTCCGCCTTTACCGTCAACAGCGGGACCACCAACATCTCGGTGAGCCAGGAGCAGACGCCGGTGGTGGGCACGGTGTCCATCACAGAGGGGAGCTGACGCCATGGCCACCTATCAAGACCTGCCCGGCACCCAGCGGGTGCCGGAGCACCTGGAGGCAGATCCGAAGAGCCTGGCCATCATCGTGGCCCTGACCGATCAGGCCCTGGCCGCCCGGGCGGCGGTGCTGGACGCGGCCGACCAGGCCCACATCGCCACCGCCACCTGGGGGCTTGCCTGGTGGGAGGACCTGGTGGGCATCACCCCGGCGGCGGGGGCCACCGAGGAGGAGCGCCGGGCGGCCATCACCACCAAGCTGCTGGGGTCTGGCACCTGCAACGCGGGGATGATCTCCGACATCGCCAAGGCCCTGACGGGCTACGAGGCGGTGGTGGTGGAGCAGACGGACGAGTACACCTTTTCCCTCTACTTTCTGGGGGACAGCTCCTTTTTCGCCAGCTTCGACCTGGACGCCATCATCGCGGCGGTGGAAGAGGTCAAGCCCGCCCATCTCAAGTTCGTGATCCTGCCGGTCACCTGGGGGGACCTGGAGACGGCGGGGCTCACCTGGGAGCAGCTGGAGGAGCAGTTCCCCACCTGGGAGGCGTTCGACCAAAAGATCATGGTCCGGGCCAGGGAGAGCGCCTCATGACCCGGGAGGAGGAGCTCCAGGCCGCCAGAGAGCGCAAAGCCAAACTATACGGCCGCATGAAGGAGGCCCGGGAGATCGCCCAGACCACCCTGGACAGCGCAGAGCGCCGCCGGCAGCTGGAGCGCTCCCGCATCCTCCGGGACATGTACCAGGAGGCCGGGGAGGAGGTGGCCCGGCTGGAGGGCCGGCAGCGCGGGGAGAAGAAGCGCCCCATCCGGGGGGACCACATCTTTGACGGGGACCTGGTGTGGGCGGACCTGTCCGGCATGACCTGGAGCCAGGCGGAGGGGATGGCCTGGGAGGACATCCAGCAGGCCCGGGACGGGGTGGCCACCGGGCGGCAGAGCCAGCTGCTCACCGACCTCCTGAATGACAGCGTCCAGAGCTGCACGGAAGTGCAAAAGACCTATATCCACGAGTATTACACCCGGGAAAAGACCATGGAGGAGATCGCCCAGGCGCGGGGGGTGGGCAAGTCCGCGGTGTCGAGGGGCATCAAGGCGGGGCTGGCCCATGTGGCCCACCATGTGGTGGCCCGGCTGACCATCGCCCGGTGTCTGGATGACCGGGGGCGGTTCGATTATCTCAAATTTGTGCGCAGCACCAAGGTGCTCACCGAGCGGCAGACGGAGCTGATCTATCTGGCCCTCACCCAGGACGCCTCCTATACCATGATGGCGGCCTACCTGGGGCGCAACAAGTCCACGGTGTACCGGGGGCTGGAGCGGGCGGAGGAGCGGCTGGCGGCGGTCCGGGTGGACTTTTTGCCGGAGGTGGATGTGAGCCGGGTCAGGTTTCGGGACTGGTCCGGCATCGGGGAGAAGGAGCTGGCGGAGAAGCTGGGGCTGAGCCGGAAGTTTTTTTATGCCTTTGTCCTCCGGGGCCAGACGGTCCACGGGGTGCCCCTGCTCCACTACCACATCCTCTGTCTGGTGCGCTCGGGCCATAGCTGGGCGGAGGCGGCCCAGGCGCTGGGAGTGTCCCCGGTGCTGTGCCGCAAGGTGGACCGGATGTATGGGCCGGTGCCCCTGGAGCCATCCCTGCTGCCCGCCTACCGGCCGGCCAGAGTGGAGCACACCGCCCAGGCGGGCAGTGTGCTGGGGGCGCTGCGGGACCTGACGCGGGGGTGCGACGAGCTCATCGACCGCATCGATGGGCCCACCCTGCGCAAGCTCAAGGGGGCGGTATCATGCTGATCCACAAGGCCACCCTGGGGGTGCTGGACTACTACTGGGCCGGGCGGTATGCCAAGGGCCCGGACGGCCAGCAGCTGCCCCTGATGGTGGAGTACACCCTGGAGGGGGCGGGGCTGGGGGCGGACGAGTGGTGGTATGTGCCCTCCAGGAGCCCCCTGGCGGCCCGGATCCGCTGGAGCTATCCCTGGATGGACATCGTCCTGGGGGATGGGGGGGAGCTGCTGGACGTCCACCCCTGGCCCCGGTGGAAGCGAGAGGGGGAGGAGCCGCCGGAGGCGCAGCCAAAGCCCAAAAAGAGCCGCCAGCACCGGCGGCGGGGCGGCCTCTTTGCCTCGCTGCTGGGGGACGAAAAGATACAACATCACGGCCAGGACGGCCGCAGATAGAAGGGGGAATATACATGAGCTTGTACGGGACAGGGCTGACCATCGGCGGGGTGACCTGCGGCATGGTGATGCGCGGCAGCGCCAACGGGCGGTATATCGCCGTGTTTGAGCGGGAATATGCCAGCCTGGAGGACATCGAGGCCATCGACTGGAGCCAGCCGGAGGTGGTGGGGGAGTGTGTGCTGCCCGCCGGGTACGGCTTCACGGTGGCGGACATCACCTACGCCCACTCGGAGCACAGCTACAAGGTGGCCCTGGACGTGGCGGAGCAGTACCTGGGGGATGTGACCGGCTACACCGCCCAGGTCAGCCAGCTCCAGGAGCAGCTGACCGAGGCCCAGGCGGAGACGGCGGCGGCCCAGGGCCAGGTGACGGCCCTGGAGACGGAGGCAGCAGACAAGGAGGCCGGCCTGCTGGCGGCCTATCATGAGGGGGTAAACGACGATGAGTGATACCTACACTCTGGCCAACCAGGCCATGAAGGAGAAGGGGACGGCGGACGCCGCCGACCTGCGCACCCGGGCGGCGGAGCTGGATGGCACCGCCGTCATCGCCGAGGAGAGCAAGGTGCCGGATTTCGTGGCCGGGAAGGATTACTCCGCCTGGCCCGTGGGCGCCCCGGTGACGGACGGGGGGCAGGTGTACAAGCTGCTCCAGCCCTACGACGCGGCCAGCTGGCCGGACCAGAGGCCGGCGGACCTGCCCGCCCTGTGGTCCATCTGCCACACCAAGGACCCGCTGAAGGCCAAGCCCTGGCAGGCGCCCAACGGCACCAGCGGGATGTATATGCTGGATGAGTGCTGCACCGAGGGCGGGCACGTCTGGAAGTCCACCATGGACGACAACGTGTGGGCGCCCAGCGGCTACCCCCAGGGGTGGACCGACCTGGGAGAGGTGGGCACGGCGGAGCCCGAGGAGCCCGGAACTGAGCCGGAGGAGCCGGAGACCGGCGGAGAGACCCAGGAGCCTGACGAGCCCATCCCCGAGCCGGAGCCGGAGGAGCCGGAGGGGGCCGTCTATCCTGAGTTCGTCCAGCCCACGGGGGCGGAGGACGCCTATAACACCGGGGCTGTGGTCACCTACAACGGCAAGGTGTATCAGTCCCTCATGGACGGCAATGTGTGGAGCCCGGCGGACTATCCCCAGGGCTGGCAGGAGGTAGAGGCGTGATCGAGGTGGTCTGTGCGCTGATCGCCGCGGTGGCCTCCATCCTGGCCGCCACGGCGGAGGTGCGGTCCCGGCGGTCTGCGGCCCGGATGGAGCGCCGGGCGGAGCGGCGGTCCCATGAGATGCGCCTGAGCATGGAGCTGATGTATGCCACCTGTTCCCTGTCCCTGACCACGGCCAAAAAGCTGGCCGGGATGCACACCAACGGGGACGTGGAGGAGGCTATGCGGGCGGCAGAGGAGGCCCAGGAGGCATATATCAACTTCGCCCGGGACGAGGCGGCCAAGAACTTCACCAAGATGTGAAAAACCGCCCCCATTAGGGGGCGGCATCATCTTGGCTTAGCAGCAGTCGCTCTTTTTCTCCCTCTTTTCGGGCTTTTACGGCCGCATCAAAGTCTGGCCCTCGATAAAGACGGATGCGCTTGCCCTGATACCAAAGGGTAGCCTCCCACAGGCCATCGGTCCAGCACACTCCGCGGGCTCCAGACGTGTTGTTACGCTGGGGCTTGTCGGACTGTATCCGGGAGAGGTTGGTCCCGTTAACGTGACCGACATGGTCAGATATGTGTCCAAGCCTGTCACCCAAGTAAGACGGACGCATACAGCCGCAGCTTTTGGACTTGGCCGAGCGCAAGGATCTGGTGGACATGTAGCACTCTTTCCCGCAGGCAGTGCAGAGGCATCTGTATATCACACTGCTACCATCCCTGCGGTCCGTGGGCTCGATCACCTTGATGTATCCAAATGTTTGGCCGGACAAATCTAATCGTTTCGGCATTGTCCTCGCCCCTTAAGTCAGGATATCTTTCAGCTTTGTAAGGTTGTCCTTGTTCGGGGTGACCTTCCCGGATTCCCAGCGGGAGATGAGGGCCTGGTCAACGCCCATCTGGTCGGCGAGCTGCGCCTGGGTCAATTTCTTGGCGCGGCGGGCGGCGGCGATGTCAAAGGCTTCCTCGGCGAGGGGTTGCTTTGCACGGCCAGCGAAATAGCCAAGCTGCCAGGAGGCCTGGATCTCGAGAGGCTGGACCTTCTCCGAGCCGCCCTGCATAGGTGGGTCGATGCTGTTGATCTCAGACAGAGCCTCACCTACCTGGTGGTCGATGTTTCCCTTAAGTATCCTGAGCCTGTGGGCATCCGAGATGACGCGGGCACTTGCGCTGTAAGGGCGCTGGGGAGCGAGGGCGACGTCGCCGCCGATGTCCTCTTTGGCTTCGGCGTTGAGCCGGCCAAAGACCCAGCCAAATACATAGGCTTCGCGGTTGGTCATTGGGACACCCCCAGAAAAAGAGAATTATAAAGCGCGTCGGTCTCGGCGCACTTCTGCTTGTACTCGTCGCTGGCCTGATACTCAACGATCTTTTTCAGCCGGACGTTCTCCAGGTCGTGCCACAGGCGCTCGGCGGTGTCGTCCTCGATGGCCTCCGGGTAAAGGTAGCGCATCACATCGCGGATGGCGTCTAGCTGGTCAAGGGTCATTTCTTCAAAGCGTTCTTTCATTTTTCGTTCTCCTTTCAACGGCCCAGAATCTTGTGCTGCCCATCTGTGTTAGGGACGGTGGTGCGCCACATACCCATCAGATCCTCTGGGGTCTTGACGTCCCGGAAAAGGTCGATCACGTCTCCAGCGTATTCGGCGCCGTGGATCTGGCTGCGCATCTGCTCGATAAAGCCCGCCATCATGTCCTTCTGCTGCTGGTTGTAGCTGCTGGGGATATTCGCAACAATCTGGTCAAGGATGCCATCCAGACGGCCCATGATCTCGTTGGCCCAACTGACCTGCTTCTCTGTACCCGTCATCTCGTATACCTCCTGGGGTGTTCCCCTCTTTATGATTCTATTATAGCATAAAATATGTAATTGTCAATACATAAAATGAAAAATGAGGTGAAAAAATGCAAAACATCATCAAACGGCTGGCCACGCTGCTGAGCGTGAAGAGCCTGGTCACCCTGGTGCTGACAGGGGTGTTCGCCTATATGGCGTGTACCGGCCAGATCAGCCAGGACTTC